>JBHGAT010000001.1:0-23546 GCA_041946645.1 Candidatus Velamenicoccus archaeovorus
TACGCGGCCGGGTTCCCGATCCGGCGGGTCCGCCTGGTCGATCGGTACGGGGCCGATGACGACGTGTCGATGGCGCACGACAACACGTCGGCGTTCAACTGCCGGTACGTCTCGGGCACCACCACGTGGTCCCAGCACGCGTACGGCCGGGCGGTGGACGTCAACCCGGTCGAGAACCCGTACGTCGACGGCTCCCACGTCTCCCCGCCCATGGGTCGACGGTACCTGGACCGCTCGGACGTCCGCCGGGGGATGATCGTCAAGCGCGACGCCGTGTGGCGGGCGTTCCACCGGATCGGCTGGGGCTGGGGCGGGAGCTGGACGAGCGCGAAGGACTACCAGCACTTCTCCGCGACCGGCACGTGAGCCGGCGTCCGTGAGCGCGCCGGGCAGGACTCGAACCTGCGACCCGCTGCTTAGAAGGCAGCCGCTCTGTCCACTGAGCTACCGGCGCTCATCTACCTGCGGAAACGCGCTCTCCGGCGAGGGCACACCGCAAGGACGGATGATAACCTGTCCCTGAGAGGGTGCCATTTCAGGCATCCCCTGAGGGGGTCATCGGCATACCGAGGCGCGGTTCCGCAGGTCGCACGGACGCAAGTGTAGGCGACCTGGAGGCGCTCACCGCCTCGTTCCACCGACACCTTCGAGCGACGAACCTGTCCCCCCGAACGATCGACACCTACACCGAGGCTTGTGAGGGCTCCGGCGGTCCCTGATCGAGCGCGGGATGCCCACGCGAGTCGACGCGATCCGCCGCGAGCACGTCGAGGCGTTCATCGAAGACCAGCTGGCTCGGTGGAAGCCGGCGACGGCGAACAACCGGTACCGGGCGCTCCAGCAGCTGTTCCGGTTCCTCGTGGACGACGGCGAGATCGCCGAGTCCCCGATGTCGCGGATGCGGCCGCCCAAGGTGCCTGAGTCCATGCCCGCGGTGCTCAGCGACAAGGAGCTCCGAGCCCTGCTGGCGGCCTGCGAGGGGACGACGTTCGAGGATCGAAGGGATACCGCGATCATCCGGGTACTGATCGACAGGGCGCGCGGGTGGCCGAGCTGGCCGGGCTGACGCTCGAAGGGGAGAGCATCGTCGATCTCGACCAGGCGGCCCTGACCGTGCTGGGGAAGGCCGGCGGATCCGCATCCTGCCCATCGGCGCGAAAGCCGTCCGCGCGATCGACCGCTACCTCCGAGCCCGTGCGAGCCATCCGTACGCCGTGGAGCCCTGGCTGTGGCTGGGGCAGAAGGGGCGCATGACCGACTCGGGGATCCGGCAGATGCTCGAGCGCCGAGGCGAGGAGGCCGGGATCGGGAAGGTGAACCCCCACCGGTTCCGCCACACGTTCGCCCACCGCTGGCTCGCCGCCGGCGGCGCCGAGAGTGACCTCATGCGGCTGACCGGTTGGCGCTCGCGCACGATGTTGACCCGCTACGCGGCGAGCGCTGCCTCCGAGCGCGCTATGGCGGCGCATCGCCGTCTGGCGCCCGGGGATCGGCTATGAACGGGCTACGCGGCCGCTGCAGCGACGGTGTTCTCTCGCCCACCCACGTTCCTCGCGACTGAGAACGGTGGCGTTGCCGAGAACACTCTCTGAATCGGTACCGGATAGCATTGGCGAAATGACCCTCCTCGGCGAGGTGCTGGAGGCCATCTACCGCAGCCGGCAGAGCTTCCGGACTGTGCGGGCGGTCGGCACGGCTCGCGGCGAGCAGCACCGCCTCTGGGTGGCTCGTCCCGATCGCTCGCGTGCCGAGGAGGACCGTGAGAATGGCACCGCGGTGATCGTTCGGAACCACGGCCGGTGGTGGATGTGGAACCCCGATCATGGCGGGATGTTCGGGAGCGACGAGGAGGTCGGCCTGGGGCACGAGGGAGCGCTGATGCATCTCCTCGATCCCACGCCTCTGCTCGGCGTCGCACGATTGGACGCGACGGGCGAGGCCGAGCTGCTGGGGCGCCGGGCGGCCCTCCTACGGGCTGTTCCCCGATCAGACGAGGAAGTTATCGAGCCCGGGTGGTACGTCGGCTCCGGCGGCATGGAGCTCGCCATCGACCTGGAGCGAGGCATCGCGCTTCGGGCGGGCGACGTATACCTGAACGAGGTGGCCTTCGACGAGGACCTCGACGCGGGACTGTTCGTTCTCGAGTTCCCCGAGGGCGAGGAGCCGAAGGAGTCGCGGATCGTACCGCCGCGCGTGCTCGACCTCGATGAGGCGGCCGCGGTCGTGGGCTTCGGGGTCATCGTGCCGAGTGCATTGCCGGACGGTTGCCGTTTGGTGCGCTGCGTCGTCCCCGGCGAGGGTCCGCCCGACGGGCTCCACATCGCCTACGTCGTCGACCCGGGCGCACTCCACAGCATCGAGATCTCGGAGGGCCCGAGGGTCGCGGAAGAAGAGCGGAGGGCTTGGTCGGATTGGCGAACCCTGACGCGCGACGGCGAGGAACTGCTCGTCCGCGAGGATGTGGGCGAGAACTGGTACCGGGCGATGGTGCTGCTCGAACGCCACGGGACGACCGCCGTGGTCTCGTCGGACCTTCCACTCGAGGCGGTTATCGGCCTCGCAAGGTCGCTGGAGCCGATCGGGTGAGCGAGCTCGGCGACTTGCTGGAACTACTTCACACGTCTGACCAGCGTTGGCGGACCGTCCGCATGGCTGGTCGGGAGTGGCGACACGAGGACCGCCTGCTCGAGGCCTTCCACCGCGAGGCCGCTCGCCGCCGCGGCGCCGTCGCCATGATGTGGGGACACGGGACCGGAGCGCCGAAGCCGATCGAGCGGGAGGATCGGTGGGCCCTGTGGGTCGCGCCGGAGGGCCGCGTTCGCGCCGCGTTCTCGGTCGGTGAGGAAGAGATCATCGCGGTCCTTCGGGGGAACCAGTGGTGGCACTGGAGCCCCTCGACCGGCGGGCAGACCAACGCCGCGGAGCCGAGTGACGGCGGGAGCCACGGAACGGGCCCGGGCGCAGCGCTGCTCGAGACTGCGGCGATCCTCCCGGCGCTCTCGTTCGAGATCACCGGAAGGGCCGAGGCCGCCGGACGATCGGCCCTCGCGGTGAGGGCAACGCCGGTTCCCTCGGAGCCGGAACTTCACGGGCTGTCGGGTCTGCACGGTATCGGGTCGGGCGCCGACGAGTACCGTCTCCTCGTCGATGCCGAGCGCGGGGTCTTGCTTCGCGCCGAGGCGCTTCTCGGCGGTGAGCCATTCCGCGTGTTGGAGGTGAACGATGTCGGCTTCGACGAGGAGTTGCCCGCCGAGACCTTCACCCTGGAGCTCCCGCCGGGTCAGGCGTTCTCGCCGCCGCCTGATCACCGGGACGTGCCGCTCGACCGGCTCCCAGGCGAGGTGGCGTTCACCGTCTTCGTCCCTGAGCATCCTCCAGTGGCAGCCGATCCCATGGAGCCTGTGGAGCCGCCAAGGACCGCGATGATCATGCCCGCGGCTCCCAGGTGGAACGTCCCCCTGCACGTCCACCTCACCTACCAGCTCGGCCCAGAGCGCATGCTCACGCTTCGCGAATCGGCAGAGCCGATGCCCGTCCACGAGGATCAGGAGCTCACGCCCCGGGGGGACCTGCTCGTCGGTGAGGACCGAACCTCGAGCCCGGGACGCAGGAACGTCCGGCTTCGTCGAAACGGGACGCACGTGGAGCTCGAGGCCATAGGGATGTCGCTCGACGAGCTCGTCGCGCTCGCGGCTACGCTTGTCCCGCTACCGGTCACGGCCGTAGAAACAGGCTAAGCGTTCCCAGGCACCAGCGTTGACCTGGAGTGTTCCATGAAGCTCCCGTGTTCCACGTCATGTGGAACAGGCCAATCTCTGAAACGGATCTCCTCGTCCGGCTCCTTCGAGCCCTGCGGGCAAGCCTTCCTGCGGGGTGGGCTGTGGAGGAGGAGCTGGAGCCGACCCTAACCACCACCGCCGGTTCCCGCTGGCGTCCTGACGCGCTGCTGAGGGTCCAAAGCCCCGACGGCAAACAAGCGACCGTCATCGTCGAGGCGAAGAGCCAGCTGGAGCCACGGGACGTCCGTTCTGCACTCGACCAAGTCACCCGGTACGCATCGGCGATCGACGCCGATGGCACGCTCGTCGCGGCACCCTACCTGGGCCCACGAGCTCGGGAGGTGATAGCCGAGGCGGCGCCGGCTACGCCGATGCGACCGGCAACTGGCGCCTGATCCTCTCGGAGCCCGGGCTGTTCCTCGAGCGCACCGGCGCCGACGCAAACCCCTGGCGCGAGGAGCGAGTCCTTCGGTCTCTCAAGGGTCCGAGCGCCGGCCGGGTCGTCCGCGCGCTCTGCGACTTCCGTCCTCCATACGGTATCCGCGAGCTGGCGGGGCGTTCGGACTCGTCACTCGCTTCGGTCGCGCGCGTGATTGAGTTCTTGGATCGCGAAGCGATCGTGGCTCGGGAGTCCCGCGGGCCGGTCCAGTCGGTCGATTGGGCAGCTCTGATCCGTCGCTGGACGCAGGATTACTCGTTCACTCGGAGCAACAGGACGCGCACGTACCTCGAGCCACGCAGCCTGACGGCGCTGCGATCGAAGATCGGGAGCGCCGCTCGACGGATCGCTGTGACGGGTTCGCTGGCTGCAACCGAGTTGGCGCAGTCGATCGCACCACCTCGACTGGCAACCGTGTACGTCGACTCCGTGCTCGACGCTGCTTCCGAGCTGCAGCTCCGCGAGGTCGAAACCGGCGGCAACGTCGTGGTCGCGGAGCCATTCGACGAGGTCGTCTTCGATAGGACATGGACGCGTGACGGCGTCACGTTCTGCTCGGCATCGCAGGTCGCGGCGGACCTGTTGACCGGTCCTGGTCGTGCCCCGGCCGAAGGGGAGGCCCTGATCGAGTGGATGAAGGCGAACGAAGATGCCTGGCGATCTTGATCCCGCCTACGTTGCAGCTCGTCGGGCGCTCCTCACCGCGCTCCAGGCGCTGGAGGGCCAGCTCCAGGCGCTGGTGCTCGTGGGCGCACAGGCCGTCTACATGCACACCGGTGCCGCGGAGTTCGCCGTGGCCGAATACACCACCGACGGCGATATCGCGATCGATCCCGCGGCCTTGAGTGTGGACCCGGACCTCGAAGAGGCGATGCGTCGCGCTGGTTTCGAGCTCGACCTTCAACAGCCAGGCACGTGGATGTCGGCGGGGAGGATCGAGATCGACCTCCTGGTTCCGGACTCCCTCGGCGGCTCTGGTCGGAGAGGCGCACGACTGGGGCCTCACGGGAAGCGAGCTGCGCGGAAGGCGAGCGGTCTCGAAGCCGCGCTCATCGACAACGAGGTTCGCGTGATCGAGGCGTTCGAGGAAGACGACGAACGGCTCTCAGGGAAGAACCTGAACGCCGGCCCGCAACGGCGGCTGCGTTCAGCGACAGACTCGCGGAATCACTCCGGCCGCATGCTGACTTCGCTGCGACTCTGGCCGAGGGATCCCTCCATGAGATCCAACTGGCCCTCAACGCGATGCATTCTGTGGGCTTCTCTGCCCTGCCCGAGGGCCAACGCGTCCTCCTCGCAACTCGCCTGATTGACTTGGTCCGCGTAGATGAAGAGCGTCTCCGTCCCGCGGTTGCTTCCCTGTTGACAGAACTGGTTCGCTTGGCACATGAGACAAAGCCCGAGCCCTACGCGATCATCGTCAAGAACACGTTCGAGCATGGCTATGAGAAGCAGTACGGGGAAGCTTGGTGGGGCAACGGGCCGGCCCGACAACCACTGAACTCGGTGGCACTCCATTGCGACAGGGTCGCGCACTCGCTCATTGCAGACGAGGTGCTTGGTCGCGTCGAGGGCACTGGGTTCATCGAGAAGCAGGGTTGGTACTTCCACGACCTAAGGGTCCTTCTCCAGAGCCTCCTAACTAATCCAGCCTGTCCCGATGACAAGGCCGAAGCGCTGGGGAAGGCCTTGACCAGAGTGAACGAGATCAGCCATCAAACCGAGACCGAGCTACCCGCTGAGCCATCAGTCGAGCAGCCGGGCTGAGGGCCTCATGCCCGGATACTGGCGAGTTCTCGATGAGGGTCATTGTGATGACGACTCCCCGCCGATCCCTGGGCTCGCTTCCCAGGCTGCGCCTGATTGAGTGCGGCCGAACTGCTGATGTGGAATCCACTCGTACACTACGTTGACGATCGCAGCGGATAAGTGTGACCGTTTCGCTCCCGTCTGAGGTGCGTTTCCGCAGGTCAGCGCACCGTTTTGAGCCTCACACTCAGAAGGCAGCCGCTCTGTCCACCTGAGCTACCGGCGCTCGGGTGTCAGCGTACCTCGCCGGTGTCGCCGAACCGGACCGTCTCGCCCGTGAACCGCCGGGCGATCCGGGCCCGGACCGGCGACTCCCGCCGGTCGAACTCACGCACGGCCCGGACGGCCTGCTCCGTGTCCATGCCTCCGCGCTCGGGGAAGAGCTCGCGCCGGCGCTGGCTCACCCACAGGAACAGGTCAGCCTTGGTGGGCTCGCGGCACAGGCCTCGCAGCCCCTCGCGCTCGATGGCCTCGACCGTGGGCAGGTACACGCGGTCGTACCAGTCGCCGGCGATCTCCTCCTTCGAGAGCACCCGGCCGTGCTCCATCATCAGGTGGTACCCGTGGATCTTCACCTGCTCCAGGAGCTCGATGTAGCCCTGGGGTCGGGTGAAGCGGATCCGAGCCTCGGGGCGCGCCCGGTCGAGGCCGCTCTCCTCGAAGAAGATGAGCTGCTGCTCGGCCATGATCAGCGCCGGGATGTCGGCGTCCGGCGGCAGGGGCCGGCGGGCGCGCAGCCGGGTGATCTCGGCGTCGACGTACTCGACCCCCTGCTGGCGGGCCACGGCCACCCGGTGGTGCCCGTCGACCACGAAGTACGAGCCGTCGAGCTCGTACACGCTGATCGGGGGGACGCCGCCGTCCGAGAACGTGCGCTCGACCCGCTCCCACCGCTGGCGGATCTCGGGGCGGCGGGGGAGGAAGCCCCGGTCGAAGTCGGCGGCCCGGCCGAGCGTCCCGACGATCCGGTCGGCCGGGATCGGCCGGACGCCCACGTAGCTCTGCTCGAACACGCGGAGGCGCCGGCGCACGTCGTCCAGGTCCAGGAGCTCCCGGCGGGGGCGCCGCCGACGGACGATCCCGGCGAGGCGCCGGTACGCCTCGCGCCGGCGCGCCCTCCCGAACGTCGATCGGCCGACCGCGATCTGGTCGCTCACGGCTCGAGCTCCAGCAGCCTCGAGGGAACCACGTTCACCACCTGCGTTGAACCGATCAGCCGGTCGGGTTGTTTCATCCCGTACGGATGCACGTGGCCGTGGAGCAGCAGCCGGGGCTCCAGCCGCCGGACCAGGGGCTCCAGGGCCTCGATGCCGACGTGCGCGGGGTCGTCGCCGTCGCCCAGGCCTCGCGGAGGGGCGTGCGTGACCAGCACGTCGACGCCGCCCCGAGCGCACGCACCCTCCCGGGCCGCCCGCCACCGGAGGCGCCGAGCCCGGCGCCGCATCTCGGCCTGGGTGTACTGGTTGGGCCCCGGCCGGTACCGGATCGACCCGCCGAGCCCGGCCACCCGAACGCCCTTCACCCCGACGATCCGGCCGTCCACGTTCGTTCCGCCGCCCGGTCCCGGCGGGTCCTCGAACGCCTCGACCCGGGGTCCGGGTGGGTAGACGGGTTCGCCGCGGGCCCGGAGGTCGGGGTCGTGGTTGCCGGGCACGTAGAGGACGGGCACGGAGAGGCGCGTGACCAGGTACTCGAGGTAGTCGAACGGCAGGTCACCGCAGGAGATCACCAGGTCCGGGCGGGGCCGATCGGCGCCACCGTCGTAGAGCGTCTCGTCGATCTCGTCGGATACCGCAAGGATGGTGGTCATGGGGGGATGACGGGCCCGCGTCGGGCCGCTCCTGCCATGCTACCGGGCATGGCCACGTCGAGATCGGCCGGGGCGGCCCCACCGACGTGCTGCTCGAGGTCCCGGGCCCCGGGGGCGAAGGCCGCCGGTCGGGGTGCTCGCCGACGCGACTTGCAGGCGACGCGGCGCGTGTGCAGAATACTACGACGTTAAGATATCCGGGTCGGGACCCTGCACCGGGTCCTCCGGGGAGTGGGGGTGCGATGGCGAACCTGCCACCTGAGCAGAAGGCGGAGCTGGGCAAGGACCTGCAGTCCTTCATCCGGTTCCTGGAGAAGTACTACCCGACCGAGATCCTCCGGGTGAAGAAGGAGGTCGACCCGATCTTCGAGGCCACGGCGACGCTGTGGCGCCTCGAGAACGAGCGGCGGTACCCGCTCGTGGTCTTCGACGACATCAAGGGCTCGGACCTCCCGGCGGTCACGAACGTCCACGCCAGCTTCCCGCGCCTGGCCATGGCCCTCGGCCTGTCGATCGACGCGACGCCCCGGGACTTCATCCTCGAGTACATGCAGCGCGAGGACCATCCGATCGAGCCGGTGATGGTCGACAAGGACGAGGCCCCCTGCAAGGAGGTCATCCTCACCGGGGAGGACGTCGACGTCTGGAAGCTGCCGATGCTCAAGTACCACGAGCTCGACGGCGGGCAGATGGACCCCGGGTTCGAGGATCAGCGGGGCCGGTACATCACCCTCGGCTACGAGATCATGAAGGACCCGGACACCGGGATCCGCAACGCGGGCATCTACCGTTTGCAGGCCAAGAGCAAGAACAAGTTCGGGATCCAGATCTCGGAGACCGCGCACGGGCACTACATCATGCAGAAGAACCTCAAGCACGGCCGTCCCACCGAGATGGCCGTGGCCATCGGGCTGCACCCGGCGGTCGAGCTCGGGTTCCTCTCGTTCACCAGCATCGACGTCGACGAGTTCGCGATGGCCGGCGCCATGCTCGGCGAGCCGCTCGAGATGGTGAAGTGCGAGACGATCGACGTCGAGGTCCCGGCGCGGGCCGAGATCGTGCTCGAGTGCGAGATCCATCCCACCGAGCGCGAGCCCGAGGCCCCGTTCGGCGAGTACCCGGGCACCTACGGACCCGAGCGGAACAATCCCGTGGTCTACGTGAAGGCCATCACGATGCGCAAGGACGCGCATTACCAGAGCTCCTTCGTCGGCCACTGGGACAACCTGCTGCTCTCGGGCGTGACCCGGAACTCGATGATCTACAAGTCCTGCCGGCTGGCCTCGGGCGGCGTGCGCGCGGTCTACGTGCCGCCGTCGGGCCGCTGCCGCTACATCTGCTACGTCCAGATGGAGAAGCTGATCGAGGGCGATCCCAAGAACGCGGCGATGGCCGCGTTCGCGGCGGACCCGTTCCTGAAGTACGTGGTGGTGGTGGACGAGGACGTCGACATCACGAACGACTCCCAGGTCTGGCACGCGATCGCCCAGCGGGTCCGGTTCCACGAGGACGCGTTCGTGGTGACGCACGCGCGTGGGTCGCCCCTCGACCCGGCCTCGTACGACCCCGCGGGAGGCTCGCACCTGGTGACGAAGGTCGGCATCGACGCCACGCGCAAGGCCGACTTCCCGACCGAGATCTCCACGCCCGGGGTCGACGACGTGGACCTCGACGCCGTCTTCGGGGACGCGTGGAAGCAGGTCCGCCAGGATTGAACAGCGTGTGACGCGAGCGGGGTCCGGAGCCCCGCTCGCGTCCACCCAACCCGGTCACGCTCGAGGAGCCGTTCGAGGAAGATGCCCCGGTGAAACCCGCTCCGTTCGCGTACGAGGCCCCCGCCACGCTGGACGAGGCCGTCGGCCTGCTGGCCCGGTACGGCGACGAGGCCAAGGTGCTGGCCGGCGGGCAGAGCCTGGCCCCGTTGCTGGCGTTCCGGCTGGCGGCCCCGACCGTGCTGATCGATCTGAACGGGGTCCGCGAGCTCGAGCACGCCCACCTGGACGGGGACACGCTGGTGCTCGGTGCGCTGACGCGCCACCGCACCGTGGAGCAGATGGCCGAGCTCCGGACCCGGTGCCGGATGCTCGCCGAGGGCGTCTCGCTGATCGGCCACGTGGCCATCCGCAACCGGGGCACGGTGGGGGGGAGCCTGGCCCACGCCGATCCCGCGGCCGAGTGGCCGTCGCTGGTCCTCGCGCTCGACGGCGAGATCGATGCGACCGGCCCGACCGGCACCCGGACGATCCCCGCGGCGGGGTTCTTCGAGTCCTACTTCACGACGACCCTCGCGGCCGACGAGATCGTCCGCGAGGTCCGCCTGCACCTGCCCGACGGCGGCCGCACCGGCTCCACGTACGTGGAGCTGGCCCGGCGCCACGGCGACTTCGCCCTGGCCGGCGTGGGCGCGCTGCTCTCGCTGGGCGGCGACGGGACCATCTCCGACGCGCGGGTGGTGCTGATCGGGGTGCGCGACCGGGCCGTGCGCTCGGCCGCGGCCGAGGCGATCCTGCGCGGCAGCGCCCCGTCCGAGGAGCTGTTCGCCGAGGCGGCCGAAGCCATCGACGGCGAGATCGACCCCGTATCCGACATCCACGGCTCGTCCGACTTCCGGCGCCACCTGGCCAAGGTGCTGGTGCGGCGGGCCCTCGGACGGGCCCGGGACCGGGCCGAGCAAGGAGCGCCGGCGTGACCGAGAAGCGTCCGATCACCCTGACCGTGAACGGCCGGACCATGACCGGGAGCGCCGAGCCCCGGATGACCCTGGCGGACTTCCTCCGGGACGAGCTCGGGCTGACCGGCACGCACCTCGGGTGCGAGCACGGCGTGTGCGGCGCCTGCACGATCCTGATGGACGGCCGCTCGGTGCGCTCGTGCCTGCTGTTCGCGGTCCAGGCGGAGGGGCACGAGCTCACCACGGTCGAGGGTCTGGCCGGGCCCGACGGCACGCTGAGCGCGGCCCAGGAGGCCTTCACCGAGCACCACGCGCTGCAGTGCGGGTTCTGCACGCCGGGGTTCCTGATGACCGTGACCGAGTACCTGGCGGAGGGCGCCCCCGACGTCGACGACGAGGAGGCCCTGCGGGTCCGCCTGTCCGGCAACCTCTGCCGCTGCACCGGCTACCAGAACATCGTGACCGCGGTCCGGGCCGCGGCCGCCCGGACGGCCGGGGGCTCATGAGGTGAGCGCACCGGCCCACCCGTACGCCCCGCAGCGCGCCGAGGCCGCGGCCCCCGTCAACCCGCCCAAGTACGTCGGGCAGCGCCTGCGCCGCAAGGAGGACCTGCGGCTGATCACCGGCCGGGCCCAGCACGTGGGCGACATGAAGGTCCCCGGCATGCTGCACGTCGCGGTGCTGCGCAGCCCGATGCCGCACGCCGACATCACGCGGATCGACACGTCGGCCGCGCTCGCCGCCGACGGCGTGGTGACCGTGGTCACCTGGAAGGACCTCGAGGGCAAGATGGGTCCGTTCGTGGAGGCCGCCCGGACCGAGGTCTCGCCCCTGCTGATCGAGAAGGTCGGCCCCGAGCTGAAGTCGTGCCCGATGCCGGTCCTGGCCGAGGGCCGGGTGCTCTGGGTGGGGCAGCCGGTCGCGGCGGTGGTGGCCACCGACCGCGCGCTGGCGGAGGACGCCCTGGAGCTGGTCGAGGTGGATTACGAGCCGCTTCCGGTGGTGACGGACCCGGAGCGCGCGCTCGAGCCCGACGCCCCGGTCCTGCACCCCGAGCTGGGTGACAACGTCCAGACGCGGTTCCGCGTCTCGGTCGGGGACGTGGAGGGGGCGTTCGCCGGGGCCGAGCACCGGCTCCGAGCCCGGTTCGTGATGGGGCGGCAGGTCGGCAACCCGATGGAGACCCGCGGGATCCTCGCGGTGCCCGATCCGGGCCGCGACGAGCTCACCGTGTGGGACGCCAACGCCCGTCCCCACCTCGTGCGGACGTTCATCAGCACGATGCTCGACCTGCCGACCGAGAGCGTGCGGGTGATCGGACCGGACATGGGCGGCAGCTTCGGCACCGGCATGTTCCCGGAGGACGTGCTGATCCCGTTCCTGGCCCGCGAGCTGGCCCGCCCGGTCCGCTGGATCGAGGACCGGCGCGAGTCCCTGGCCAACACCCGTCACGCCCGCGACCAGCTCCACGACGTGGAGGTGGCCTTCACCGCCGAGGGCCGCATCGTGGCGATCAAGGACCGGTACCTGGTCGATGCCGGCGCCTACAACCCGTACGCGATCACGGTCTCGTACAACTCGGCGGCGCACCTGCGGGGGCAGTTCGCGATCGACCACATGGAGGTCGAGAGCCTGGCCGTGCTGACCAACAAGGCGCCGGTCACCCCGGTCCGCGGGGCCGGCCGGCCCGAGGTGGTCTTCATGATGGACCGGGTCGCCGGGCTCGTGGCCCAGCAGCTCGGCTTGGACCCGATCGAGGTGCGGCGGCGCAACCTGATCCGGCCCGAGCAGATGCCGTACCCGATGGGGATGCCCTACCGGGACGGTGTCGACATCGTGTACGACCGGTGCGACTTCCCCGATCAGCTCGACCGGGCGCTGGAGCTGTTCGGACTCGAGGGCTTCCGGCGGGAGCAGGAGGAGGCCCGCGCGCGGGGTCGGCGGATCGGCGTGGGGGTGTCCTCGTACGTCGAGGGCTCGGGCTACGGGCCGCACGAGGGGGCGATGATCCGGGTGGACCGCCGGGGTCGCGTGGCGGTCTACACCGGCGCCAAGCCCCACGGGCAGGGCCTGGAGACCACGCTCTCGCAGATCTGTGCCGACCAGCTCGGGGTCCGCCCCGACGACGTCAGCGTCCGCGGCGGCGACACCACGATGATCGCTCACGGGATCGGCACGTTCGCCAGCCGCAGCGCGGTCACGGCCGGCGCGGCGGTGGGGGTTGCCGCGCAGCGGATGCGGGAGAAGGTGCTGGGCATCGCCGGGGAGCTGCTGGAGACCGACCCGGGCGACCTCGAGATCGTCGACGGGCGGATCTCGCCTCGGGGGGCGCAGGAGCCCTCGACCACACTGGCCGACGTGGCCCGGGCGGCGACGCCGGGGCCACGCGCGACCCTCCCCGAGGGCGCCGAGCCGGGGCTCGAGACCACCTACTACTTCGTGCCGCCCACCGTGACGTTCGCCTCGGGTACGCACGTGGTCGGCGTGGAGGTGGACGAGGAGACGGGGTTCGTCAAGCTGCTGAAGTACGTGACGGTGGACGACTGCGGGCAGATGCTGAACCCCATGGTCGTCGAAGGGCAGATCATGGGCGGCGTGGCCCACGGGATCGGCAACGCGATCCTGGAGGAGGCGATCTACGACGCGGAAGGACAGCTGCTCACCGGCACGTACATGGACTACCTGCTGCCGACGGCGGCCGACGTCCCCCCGATCCAGGTGGGGCACCAGGAGTTCCTCTCCGAGCTCAACCCGTTCGGGATCAAGGGCTGCGGCGAGGGCGGCGCCGTCTCGCCCCCGGCGGCCATCGCGAACGCGATCGTGGACGCGCTGGCGCCGCTGCGGGTGAACGTCGATCGCGTGCCGCTGCACCCGGAGTCGCTGTACCGGCTGATCCAGGAGGCCAGGGCGTCGGCCTGACCACCGGAGGGGTCGACCGGCGCGACGTCGAAGGGGGAGGGGACATGCAGGTCAAAGGGTTGGTCTGGGCGGGCACGGCCACGGATCGGTTCGAGGAGACGGTCGCGTTCTTCCGCGACGTGCTCGGGCTCTCGGTGTTCCACGCGTCGGAGCACCTGGCGGTGCTCAGGACGCCGGGCGGTGAGTGGGTGGAGGTCTTCGGCCCCGGCCACGAGCACTTCGCCGAGTTCGACACCGGTCCGGTCGTCGAGTTCCTGGTGGACGACCTGGAGGCCGCGCGGTCCGATCTCGAGGGGCGGGGCGTGCGGTTCCTGCACGACGATCACGCGTGGGGCGAGTACGCCTGGGCCCACTTCCGGGGCCCGGACGGCAAGATCTACGGCATCACCAGCGGCCCGTACGGCACCGAGACGTAGGATGGGGCCGGTCCCGCCGCGGGGCCGGGCGGAGGTGAGCGTGGCGACCGACCCGAACGCGCCCCTCGTGGTGGCCATGACCGGCGCCACGGGGGCGATCTACGGCATCCGGCTGCTCGAGGCGCTCCGGGACGCCGGCCGTGAGACCCACCTCGTGATCAGCGAGTGGGCCCAGAAGACGATCGTCGCCGAGACGTCGTGGAAGCCGGCCGACGTCCGGGCCCTGGCCACCCACGTCCACGACGAGGACGAGCTCGACGCCCCGCCGGGCAGCGGCACCCTGCTCACGGCCGGCATGGTGATCGCGCCCTGCAGCATGAAGTCGCTCTCCGCGATCGCGAACGGGATCTCCCAGAACCTCGTCCATCGCGCGGCGGACGTGACCATCAAGGAGGGGCGCACGCTGATCCTGCTGGCGCGGGAGTCGCCCCTCTCGGTGATCCACCTCGAGAACATGCTCCGCGTGGCCCGCGCCGGCGGGGTGATCATGCCGCCCGTCCCGGCCTTCTACGCCAAGCCGTCGTCGCTGGACGAGATGGTCGACCACACGGTCGGCCGGATCCTCGACCACTTCGCCGTGCCCCACGACCTGGTCCGGCGGTGGGGCGAGCGGCGCCGGACGTGGACGCCGCGCACCGTGCCCGGCGGCCCGCCCGCCGGCGCGACCTGATCGGCCTGGTACGCTCGAAGGGCGCCGGCCGGCGCCGTTCCCCACGGGGGTCCAGGGCGTTCCCGCGCGCCCCGAGCGGCCCCGTGCGCCGGGAGCCACGGTCTGGAAGGTCCCGGCGGCGGGGAGGCGGTCGGCCCGTGCGAGCGGCCGGCGTCGCTCGGATGCTTGCAGCGGAACGATGGAGTGAGGAACGGATGGGTCCATCGAGCTTCCTGGACGAGACGCACACCTTCGAGGGACAGGTGGCCGCGAAGGCCTACCGGGGGTCCCAGGCCGCGCTCTGGTACGAGGAGCGCGAGCGCAGCCGTGCCGCGGGCGGGCGCGAACGCCTGTTCCGCCGGCTCCGGCCCCACCGGCCTGCCCGGCACGCGCGCCGCGCGGCCTGAAGGTCGCCTCGGGCGCCGGGCCGGTCAGGCCCGGAGCGCCCGGATCTGCACGTCCCAGTCGGCCGCCACCGCGGCCCGGTCCCGCTCCACGTCGAAGGTGATCGTCTCCGTCACCGGCATCCCGGGATGGACGTCGGACTCGACCGAGGTCACCTCGACCTCGAACCGGGCCAGGCGAGCCTCGGGCGCCGGCTCGAGCGGCCGGGCCGTCCCGCGGATGTAGAGCACGGTCCCCGGCGCCACGAAGCACAGGACCACGGGGCCGGAGCGGGAGAGGTTCTCGGACGTGTGGGTGCCAGGCCACAGGCCGATCCGCAGGTGGCGCTCGTCCACCGCCAGGAGCTCGCCCGCCGAGAGCATGCACGGGCGCGGTGTCCCGTCCGGATCCGAGCTGAGCAGCAGGTACGCCGGACCGATCTTGTCGGCGAGGTCGGTGCCGTCGAACGCCGTCAGGACCTCCGGCGGCAGCCGGTCGCTCACGGGGCGGGTCATGGTCGCTCCTCGGGCCGGTCGGGAAACGTCTCGACGGTAAGATACTCCGGTCGGACGCGAGGAGACAGCAGCGGATGGAGCCATCGGGCGAGCCCGCGCCCACCACGGGAGGCAGACCCACCCTCCCACGCCAGCACCGCACGTCGTTCGTCCTGGTGAACACCGGGTACCTGGCCGTGACGACCGGCGAGTCGCTGCTCGCTCCCGTCTTCCCCGTGGCCGCTCGCGAGCTCGGGCTGGACCTCGGCCAGGCCGGTTTCGCGTTCGCGCTGCTCGCCCTGTCGATCGCGATCGGGAACGTGGCGGGCGGCGTGCTGCTGTGGCGGCGGGGGGCCAGGCCCGGGGCGCTCTTGGGCCTGGCCGGCTCGGTGGCCGGAGCGGTCCTGGCCGCAGCCAGCGGCGGATGGCCGCTCTTCCTGCTCGCCCAGGTGCTGCTCGGTCTGGGCTCGGGCGTGTTCTTCGCCTCGGGCCTCTCGGCCGCGGGGGCCCTGGGGGGCGGACGCCGAGGGCTGTCGATGGGGTTCTTCGGGGTGGCCTTCTCCGGGGGGCTGGCCCTCGCTGCCCTGCTCGTGGCGGTCGTGGGGTCGGATCACTGGCGGGCCGCGTTCGCGGCCTCGGCGGCGGTGTCCGCGGTCGCGCTGGTGGGCGTCCTGGTGGCGACGCTGCCACCCCGCTCGGGGCGGCCCGAGCCGGTCTCGTGGCGGGGCGTCCACCGGGAGCTCGGGATCCCCCTGGCGGTCGGCGGGATCTCGGCCGGCTCGCAGTACGGCACCGTCTCGTTCCTCCCGACGTTCGCGGTGAGCGCCTGGGGCCTCTCGCCCTCGGCGGCGGCCATCCTGCTGGCGGCGGCGCGGGTGCTGTCGATCCCGGGGAAGGTCTCGGCGGGGCACCGAGCCGACCGGTTGGGGGCGCTCGTCACGGCGGGGCAGATCGGGATCGCGCTCGCCGCGCTGGGAGCGTGGTGGACGCTGATGCCCGGACCGGTGGTGGCTGCCTGGGCGGCGATCGGGTTCGCCGCGGGCGTGAGCGCCCTCGGTCCGGTGGCGAACGTGCTGGCCCTGGAGGCGTTCTCGGAGCGGGGCATCCTGCTCGGGGTGTTCCGCTCCGCGCAGATCGCGCTCGGCGCCGCGGCGAGCGCACTGCTCGGCGCGCTGTCGCACCGGTTCGGCATCCGTCCCAGCCTGGCGGTGGCCGCGCTCGTGCCGGCCGTGCTCGCGGGGCTGGCGTGGTGGGTCCGCCGCCGCGCGACCGCCGCGCCGAGCGGGAGCCCGCCCAGGTGACGTCCGGCGGCACCGAGCCGGTAGGAGGCGCCTCGAGCGGCTCCGGGGGGCCGGCCGGCGGGATCTAGGGGGGCAGGGCCCGGGCGTTCGCCGGCAGCCCCACCACGTCGAGCAGCGCCGAGATCGCTCCATCCAGCGTGGCGGCGTCCGGGGCCGGTGGCATCCGGATCACGGTGACCCCCGGGACCGACCCCAGGCGGTCGACGTTGTCGAGGTCGACCGGCCCGAGCAGGGGGTCGGCGACCAACACCGCGAGGGGTCGGCCCTCCTTGAGGGTGACGTCCGCGGCTCGGTGGATCAGGTTGTTGGCGTACCCGTACGTGATCGAGGCCAGCGAGCGGGTGCTGCAGGGGGCAACGACCATCCCGACCGTGAGGTACGAGCCGCTGGAGATGCGGGCGGCCTGGTTCCACTCGTCGTAGGTGTGGCCGGCCAGGTCCCGGACCGCGTCCGGCTCGAGGCCCGTCTGCTCCCGCACGGCCCGGACGGCACAGCTGCACATGACCAGATGCGCATCGGCGTCGAGGGCGCGGAGGGTGCGGAGCACGTGAACGCCGTAGGCGGCGCCGGGGCCGCCGGTGAGCCCCACGACGACCCTCGCCCGGGTGGATGTCTCGTGAGCCCTCGTCGCTCTCCCTCCCGGCCCGCGGCCGCTCCCGCGAGATCGGCGGCTGGTGGAACGGGGCCTCCGGGGTTGCCCGGAAGCTGGCTTGACTTCCGAAACGTCTGAACGTCAAGATACCGCGAACCCGGGACAAAGGGGGGGTGCAGGTGTCGAGGTTGAGCCGGTTGGTCGCCCTGCTGGCGCTGGTCGCGATGGTCGCGGCGGCGTGTTCCTCGGACAACGGCGGGGGCGGCGACAACGGTGGGGGCGGCAGCACGGCGTCGAACGCCGAGATCACGATCGCGATCGGGTCGGAGCCGACGACCCTGGATCCGCAGCTCCGAGACGACGGCGGTGAGCGCGCCGTCAACGACAACATCTACGAGACGCTCATGGCGCGGACCGCCGACGGCCAGCTGGTGCCGGGCCTGGCGGCCGAGGCGCCGACGCAGCCCGACGCCACCACGTGGGAGTTCAAGCTGCGCGACGGCATCACGTTCACCGACGGCGAGCCGTTCAACGCGGACGCCGTCGTGCACAGCGTCGAGCGCATCATCGACCCGAAGTTCGAGTCCGAGCAGGCGGGGTTCTTCTCCACGATCACCGGGGCGAAGAAGGTGGACGACCTGACCGTCGACATCACCACGAACGGTCCGGACCCCATCCTCCCGGCCCGCATGTACTGGATGAAGATGGTGCCGCCGGAGGCGTCCGGCAACCCGGACTTCGCCGACAACCCGGTGGGGACCGGTCCGTACAAGCTGGTCGAGTGGGTGAAGGGCGACCACGTGACGATCGAGCGGAACCCCGACTACTGGGGTGACGAACCCTCGATCGCCAAGGTCACCTTCACCTTCCCGTCCGAGTCCGGGGCCCGTCTGTCGGGTCTGCTGGCCGGCGACTTCGACCTGGTGACCAACCTCCTTCCGGAGGACGTGCAGACGGTCGAGGGCGCGGGGCTCCAGGTGGCGCACGTCCAGGGGCTCGAGCACCCGGTGTTCATCCTGAACGCGCGCGAGGGCATCACGGCGGACGTCCGGGTTCGCCAGGCGCTGAACTACGCGGTGGACAAGGACGCCATCGTGAACAACCTCTTCGGGGGGTTCGGCGTGCCGGACCAGTGCCAGCTGCTCTCGCCGTCCTGGTTCGGGTTCGACCCGAGCCTGCAGGCCTACCCGTACGACCCGGACAAGGCGAAGCAGCTGATCCAGCAGGCCGGTGCCGAGGGCCAGACGATCGAGCTGATCGGGGAGGCCGGCCGCTGGCTCAAGGACCGCGAGCTGATCGAGGCCGTGGCCAACTACTGGCAGGCCATCGGGCTGAAGCCGGACGTGCAGATCTACACGTTCGACGAGTACCTGAACCGCCTGTTCGACCAGAAGGCTCGGGGTGACGCGATCTTCGTCTCCAGCTCCAACGAGCTGCTCGACGCTGACCGCAACTACTCGACCTTCTACCAGCCCGGTGGGATCGGGTCGTCCAACGACAACCCGCAGATCAAGAAGCTGATCGACGAGGCGCGCACCGAGACCGACACGGCCAAGCGGCTGGCCGACTACCAGCAGGTCTCGCAGATCGCGTGCGATCAGGCGTACTTCGTCTGGCTGCTCAACAACGAGGACATCTACGGCATGAGCGCGCGCCTCCAGTGGGACCCGCGGGTGGACGCGAAGCTCCTGGTGAAGGAGATGTCGGTCACGGAGTAGCGTTCGGGAGGTCCGACAGCAGGGAGGGACGTACGATGGGCCGGTTCGCGGTCCGGAGGATCGCCCAGGGGCTGCTGGTCATCATCGGGGTCTCGATCACGGTGTTCGTGGTCACCCGGATGATCGGCGACCCGGTGGACATCCTCCTGCCCCTCGAGGCCACGGCGGAGGAGCGAGCCCGCTTCGAACACTCGTTGGGCTTCGACCGGCCCATCTACGTCCAGTTCGGCGACTTCATCACGGACGCGGCCAGGGGGGACTTCGGGGACTCCCTGTGGCAGCACCGACCGGCCACCGAGATCGTGTTCGAGCACCTCCCCAGGACGTTCGAGCTGGTGATCCCGGCGATGCTCCTGATGATCGTGCTGGCCGTCCCCCTGGGGGTGATCGCCGCGTTACGACCGGGCAAGACGCTCGATCGGGTGACCGTGGTGCTCAGCCTGATCGGCCTGTCGATCCCCCAGTTCTGGCTCGGGCTGCTGCTGATCATCGTGTTCTCGGTCGAGTTCCACCTGCTCCCGCCGCTGGGGCTGGGCGGGATCGACCACCTGATCCTGCCGATGGTGACGCTCGCGCTGCCCGCCGTGGGCCGGCTCTCGATGATCGTCCGCTCGTCGATGATCGACGAGCTCAACCAGCAGTACGTCAAGACGGCCAAGGCCAAGGGCCTGCCGTTCGCCCGGGTGGTGGCGGTGCACGCGCTGCGCAACGCCAGCGTGCCGGCGCTCACCCTCTCGGGGTGGGAGTTCATCCGGGCCCTGGCCGGCTACTCGGTGATCGTGGAGACCGTGTTCAACTGGCCGGGGATCGGGTTCCTGGCGATCCAGTCGATCGACCGGCAGGACCTGATCCTCCTGCAGGCGATCGTGTTCTTCGTGGCCGCCATGGTGGTGGTGGTGAACATCGGCATCGACATCCTGTACAAGGCGATCGACCCCCGCATCCAGCTGGCCTGAACGATGGACACCCAACGAGGGACCGAGATCACCCCGCGCGAGGAGGCCGAGGAGGCCGAACAGGCCGAGGAGCTCATCCGCGGCCGGCCCTACGAGGTCCTCCGGTCGCTCCGGGGCGCCGTCCGGGAGCTGTGGGGCGACAAGGCCGGCCTGTTCGGGCTCCTGGTCGTGCTGGGGCTGATCTTCGTGGCCGTCTTCGCGCCGCTGCTCGCCCCGCACGACCCGGCCCACCAGGACCTGTCCAAGGCCCTCCTGCCGCCGGCCTGGTACGGCAAGGGCAGCCTCACCTACGCGCTCGGCACCGACAGCCTGGGTCGCGACGTCCTCTCCCGCATCATCTACGGGACGAGGGTCTCGATCTTCGTGGGAGCCTCGGTGGTGATCATGGCCGGAACCGTCGGCACCATCGCCGGCCTGATCTCCGGGTACCGGGGCGGCCGCACCGACCGGATCATCATGGGGCTGGTCGACACGCAGGTGGCGTTCCCCGGGCTCCTGCTGGCGCTGATCATCCTGGCGGTGATCAACCCCAGCGCCAACACGGTCATCGTCGTCCTGGGCATCAACGGGTGGATGGTCTACGCGAGGATGACCCGGGGTGTGGTGCTGTCGGTCCGGGAGACGCCGTACGTCGAGGCTGCCGAGCTGGTCGGCTGCAAGCCCAGACGGGTGATCTTCCGACACATCTTGCCCAACCTGGCGTCGCCGCTGCTCACGCTGGCCGTCCTGGAGTTCGCCCGGATCATCCTGGCCGAGGCCGCGCTCTCGTTCCTGGGCCTGGGGATCCAGCCGCCCCAGGTCTCGTGGGGACTGATGGTGGCGCAGGGTCGCGACTACGTGTTCAGTGCCTGGTGGCTGGTGACCTTCCCCGGCCTGGCCATCTCGTTCACCGTGCTGGGGATCAACCTGCTGGCCAGCTGGCTGCGCGTGGCGGCCGACCCCCAGGAGCGGGAGAAGCGGTTCGCCGCCTCCACCTCGGGGACCGCGGGGTCGGTGGCATGAGCGACGCCGTGCGGCCCCTCGAGCGGGCGGAGCCTGCCACGTCCGCGTCCGAGCATCTGCTCGAGGTCCAGGACCTCGACGTCCGGTTCTACACGCGCCGGGGCGAGGCCCACGCCGTGCGCGGGGTGTCGTTCACGATCGACCGCGGCGAGACGCTCGGCCTGGTGGGCGAGTCCGGGTCGGGCAAGAGCGTCACGTCCCTGGCCATGCTCGGCCTGATCCAGCTGCCGGGCAAGGTCACCGGGGGCGACGTCCGGTGGAAGGGTCGGTCGCTCCTCGGACCCGAGGGCGAGCGGTACGCCCAGACGATCCGGGGCAGGGAGCTCGCGGTCGTCTTCCAGGACCCGATGACCTCGCTCAATCCGCTGTTCACGATCGGCACGCAGATCGGCGAGGTCCTCCGCCACCACCTGGGGATGAACCGCAAGCAGGCCGCGGAGCGCACCGTGGAGCTGCTCGACCTCGTGGGCATCTCGAACCCCGGCCAGCGCGTGCAGCAGTACCCGCACGAGTTCTCGGGCGGGATGCGTCAGCGCATGCTGATCGCGATGGCGCTCGCCTGCGAGCCGGAGATGGTCATCGCGGACGAGCCCACGACGGCCCTCGACGTCACGATCCAGGCCCAGATCCTCGAGCTCCTGGCCGACCTCCAGCAACGGCTCGGCGTGGCGGTGCTGCTGATCAGCCACGATCTGGGGGTGGTGGCCCAGGTCTGCCACCGGATCGCGGTGATGTACGCGGGGCGGATCGTGGAGACCGGCCCCGCGGAGGGTGTCTTCGCCCGGCCCGGTCACCCCTACGCGATGGGCCTGCTGCGGTCCACGCCTCGTCTGGACGTCCGGCAGGCCCGGCTGGTCGGCATCGACGGCTCGCCGCCCGATCTGATCAGCCCGCCCACGGGCTGCCCCTTCCACCCGCGGTGCGCGCACGCCGACGAGCGATGCAGCGCCGAGATGCCGCCCCTGGATCCGTACGACGGCGGAAGGGAGGTGGCCTGCTGGCATGCCTTCGCTGAGCGAGTTGGAGCAGACGCCCAAGCATGATCACACGGTGAACGAGCCCCTCGTCGAGGTCGAGGGGCTCACGATCCACTTCCCCGTCGGGCGCAGCGGGTTCTGGGGCGGCCAGAAGCGGTTCGTCCACGCCGTGGACGACGTCTCCTTCCACATCCACCGGGGCGAGACCCTCGGCCTGGTGGGGGAGTCCGGCTCGGGCAAGACCACCACGGGTCGGGCCGTGCTCCGTCGGATCGATCCCACGGCGGGCAGGATCAGCTTCAAGGGCAACGACATCACCCACGTGCAGGGAGAGCATCTGCGGAGCCTGCGCCGGGACATGCAGCTCGTGTTCCAGGATCCCTACGCCAGCCTGAACCCGCGGATGAAGATCCTCGACCTGGTCGCCGAGCCGCTCGTGGTGCACGGGATCGTGAAGCATCCCAAGGAGGCCACCGACCGGGTTGCCGAGCTGTTGACGCTCGTGGGATTGCCCAAGGACGCGATGTCCCGGTACCCGCACGCGTTCAGCGGCGGCCAGCGGCAGCGGATCGGGATCGCCCGGGCCCTGGCGCTCGAGCCCGAGTTCATCGTGGCCGACGAGCCGGTCTCGGCGCTGGACGTGTCGATCCGGGCCCAGGTCGTGAACCTGCTGCAGGACCTGCAGGACCACCTCGGCCTGACCTACCTGTTCATCGCCCACGACCTGTCCGTGGTGCGTCACATCTCGCACCGGATCGCGGTGATGTACGCGGGCAAGCTGGTCGAGGTCGCGGACAGCGACGAGATCTACGAGGACCCCAAGCATCCGTACACCCGCGCCCTGCTCTCGGCCGTCCCCATCCCCGATCCGGCGCTCCAGCGCGAACGGCACCGCCAGGTGCTCTCCGGCGAGATGCCCAACCCGGTCTCGCCGCCCGCGGGATGCCGGTTCCACACCCGATGTCCCATCGCGGAGGAACGGTGCAGGATGGAGGAGCCGCCGCTCGAGGAGAAGGCGCACGATCACGTGGCTGCGTGCTGGCTCACGTGAGCGATCCTCTCGTCCCATCGCACGAGGAGGTTCCATGAGCGAGATCCCTGTCATCACCCATTGGGTCGACGGCCGGCCCTACTCCGGCGAGCCCGAGCGGTACGGCGACGTGTTCGACCCGGCCGTGGGCGAGGTCGCGTCGAGGGTCGGGTTCGCCCGGCCCGAGGACGTCGACCACGCGGTCCGGGCCGCGGAACGGGCCCTGCCCGCCTGGCGCGACACGCCGCTCACCGGTCGCGCGGCGGTCCTGTTCCGGTTCCGGCAGCTGCTGCTCGACCACGTCGACGAGCTCGCCCGGATCGTCTCCAGCGAGCACGGCAAGGTCCGGGCGGACGCGATGGGCGAGATCCGGGCGGGGATGGACGTGCTCGAGTTCGCCTGCGGGATCCCCCACCTGATCAAGGGGGAGTACTCGGAGAACGTCTCGACCAACATCAACACCTACTCGCTCCGCCAGCCGGTCGGCGTCGTCGCCGGGATCACCCCGTTCAACTTCCCGATGATGGTCCCGATGTGGATGACCCCCATCGCGATCGCGTGCGGCAACACGATGGTCCTCAAGCCCTCGGAGAAGGACCC
>JBHGAT010000010.1:0-18662 GCA_041946645.1 Candidatus Velamenicoccus archaeovorus
GGGGATCCTCTCGGCCGGCCCTCAGGGTCCGCTCAGCGCCCCACCAGCGTGGACAGGGGTGGGAAGTGATAGAAGAGCTCGGGATAGACACCGATCGCGAGCACGACCACCGTAGCCAGGAGCGCGACCCCCGTGACCAGGGCTGGGGACCGGAACGGCCGCTCCAGCTCGGGCTCGGCGAAGACCATCTCGCGTGGGATCAGCAGGTAGTAGTAGAGGCTGGCCACCGAGTTGATCACCATGATCACGGCCAGGGTCACGCCGATCCCGCCGCGGTCGATCCCGGCCTTGAACACCAGGAGCTTGGCGAAGAACCCCCCGGTGGGGGGGATGCCCGCCAGCGAGACCATGAACACGATCATCCCCACCGCGAGCAGCGGGGCTCGGCGCATGAGCCCGCGGAAGTCCGAGATCTGGAGGCCCCGCGACTCGCGGGACAGCGCCACGACGACCGCGAAGGCGCCGAGCGTCATCACCGCGTAGATCAGGATGTACGTCGAGGCCGCGGCGAAGGCTTCCCGGTTCACCGCGGGATCGGCCGAGACCAGCGCGAACGGCAACAGCATGTACCCGGCCTGGGCGATGCTGGAGTAGGCGAGCAGTCGGACCGCCTGGCGCTGCTGGAGGGCCACGAGGTTGCCGATCGACATGGTGGCGATCGAGAGCGCGGCGAAGATCGGCGTCCAGAAGGCCCACCGGCTGGGGAACGCCACGAACATCAGCTGGAGCAGGCCGGCGAAGCCGGCGGCCTTCGATGCGGTGGCCAGGAACGCCGCCACCGGCACCGGCGCCCCCTCGTAGGTGTCCGGTGCCCAGAACTGGAAGGGCACCGCGGAGACCTTGAAGGCGAACCCGGCCACGATGAACAGGATCGCCGCGTCCGAGAGGGTCTGCCGGCCGGCCGGGAGGCCGTTGCTCAGGACCTGGCCGATCGACGACAGGTTGGTGGTCCCGGTGACCCCGTAGATCAGGCTCATGCCGTAGAGCATCACCGCCGTCGAGAGGACCCCGATCAAGAAGAACTTCATCCCGGCCTCGTTCGAGCGCGGATCCGACTTGCGGAAGGCCGCGATCAAGAAGCCGGGGGCGGAGACCAGCTCCAGCGAGATGAACAGCATCAGCAGGTCGCGGGACGAGGGCATCATCACCGCGCCCAGGAACGAGGTGAGCAGCAGGTAGTAGTACTCGCCCTGGTACCAGCGGCCCTCGCGGAAGTACCGGAGCGAGATCAGCAGGACGACCAGGGCGACGGACAGGAAGAACACCTTGAACAGGACCGCGAAGTTGTCGACCCGGTACATCCCGGAGAACGTGGTCCGGTCCTCGCCGATCAACGTGAGCACCGCGACGAGGGCGGCCATCACGCCCAGCAGGGACAACGGCATGGCCAGCCACTTCCGCCGGGGCCGGATGAAGGCGTCCGCGATCAGCACCAGCAGGATCGTGCCGGACAGGATCAGCTCCGGCAGGATCGCGTGGTAGTCGATCGTCACGTCGCGCCCCCCAGCCCCTCGATGCTCAGCCGCCGAACAGGTGCATCAGCCCGGTGACCGCCTCGTTGGTCACCCCGAACAGGAAGCGTGGGAACACGCCCAGCGCCACGGTGGCGACCAGCAGCGGCACCCACGAGACCCACTCCACCGCCAGCACATCCGGGATCGTGGCCTCACGCCACCGGTCGGGCAGCGTGCCCATGTTCACGCGCTGGAGCATCCACAGGAAGTAGCCCGCCGTGAGGACCGTCCCGATGCCGCCGGCCACCATGAACGCCCGGAAGAGCCCGGTGTTCAGGGCGCTCGCGGGGCTGAACGCCGAGAGCAGGGACATGACCTCGCCCCAGAACCCCGCCAGCCCCGGCAGACCGAGCGAGGCGATGGCCACGAACGCGAACACCCCACCCAGGTACGGGAGCTTCTGCATCAGCCCGCCGCCCAGATCCGCGATCTGGCGGGTGTGGTACCGGTCGTAGATCGAGCCCACGCAGAAGAACAGCATGCCGGTGATCACGCCGTGGGCCACCATGCCGAAGATCGCCGCGTTGATCCCGATCGGCGTGAGCGTGGCGATCCCCAACATCACGAACCCCATGTGCCCGACCGAGGAGAACGCGATCAGCCGTTTCAGGTCCCGCTGGGCCAGGCACGCCAGCGCGGCGTAGACGATCGCGATCGCCGCCAGCAGGCCGATCCACGGCGCGTACTTCTGCGCCGCGTAGGGCAGCATCGGCAGGGCGATCCGGACGAACCCGTAGGTGCCCATCTTCAGCAGGACCCCCGCCAGCAGCACCGAGCCGACCGTGGGGGCCTCGGTGTGGGCGTCGGGGAGCCAGGTGTGGAACGGCCACATCGGCACCTTGATGGCGAAGCCGAGGAAGACCCCGGCGAACACCACCAGCTGGAACCCCTGGGTGAACCCGCCGGACGCGGCGAACCGCTGCAGCTCGATCACGTCGAACGTGTGGGCGCCGGCGACGTCGGATCGGAAGTACATCCCGAGGAACCCCAGGAGCATGAACACCGATCCGAACAGCGTGTACAGGAAGAACTTGATCGCCGCGTACTCGCGGTTGGCGCTCCCCCAGATCCCGATCAGGAAGTACATCGGCACCAGGACGAGCTCCCAGAAGATGAAGAAGAGCACGAGGTCGAAGGCGATGAACGTCCCGGCCATCCCGGTCTCGAGCAGGAGCTGCAGGGCCAGGAACGCCTTGGTCCGCCCGGGATCGGGGACGAACCGCCACGTGTAGATCGCGCACAGGAACGACAGGGCGAAGGTGAGCAGGTACAGGGGCAGGCTGATGCCGTCGACGCCCACGTGGTAGCGGGCCCCGATCACGTCGATCCACCGTGTGTTGACCTCGAACTGGAGGCCCGAGCCCCCGTAGTCGAACCCGATCGCGACGGCCACCGCCACCGCCAGCGCGCCGCCCGTGAACGCGATGCCCAGGCCCCGGATCAACCGCTCCCGGTCCCTCGGCACGAAGGCGATCACGAGCGCCCCCACCAGCGGCAGGAAGGTGGCGATCGAGATCGCCCACTGGTCCCACCCGCTCATCCGAACTCCCTCTCGTCGACCGTCATGGCTCAGAACCTCGTGAAGACGATGGCCAGGATGATCACCCCGGTGAACAGGAACGCGGCGTACCGCTGCACGTTGCCCGACTGCAGGTAGCGCAGGAGGCCGCCGGTGAAGCCGGCCGTCTGCGCCAGGCCGTTCACGGCCCCGTCGACCACCGAGCGGTCGAACCCGTTCACGACGCCGGCCAGGGCTCGGGTCAGACGCCCGGCCGCGTTCACCACGCCGTCCAGGACCACCTGGTTGGTCCAGTACACGAACGCGGGCACGGCGTCGCGGGTGGGTCGGACGATGCCCTTCCAGTAGAGCTCGTCGAGGTAGAACCTGCGCTCGAGCAGCGTGTACAGCGGGCCGAGCGCGGTGAGCGGCTCGCGTTCCCGGTACTCCCGGTAGACGTAGTAGCCGGCCACCACACCGCCCACGGCGGCCAGCACCGACAGCCCCGCCACCCACGCGATGAAGTGGATCGCCTCCGGCTCTCCGAAGAACACCCACTTGAAGAACACGGCGCGGGCGAACGGGGCGCCGAGGAACCCCAACCCGACCGTCGCCGTGGCCAGCACCACCAGCGGGCCGGTCATCACCGCCGGCGACTCGTGGGGGTGACCGTGGCCACGGTACTCGCCGGAGAACGTGAGCAGGACCATCCGGGTCGTGTAGAAGGCGGTGATCAGCGCCGTGACCAGGAGCACGAGGAAGACCACCGGGTGACCGGAGGAGGCGCTGGCGAGCAGCTCGTCCTTGGACCAGAACCCGGCCAGCGGGGGGATCCCGGCCAGCGCGGCCGAACCGATCAGGAACGTCCAGAACGTCACCGGCATGGGCTTCCGCAGACCGCCCATCTCGCTCATGTTGTTGCTGTGCACCGCGTGGATCACCGAGCCAGAGCCCAGGAACAGCAGGGCCTTGAAGAAGGCGTGCGTGAACAGGTGGAAGAACGCGGCGTTGCGGCCGGCCGGTCCGACGGACATCAGCGAGACCATGTACGCGAGCTGCGAGATGGTGGAGTACGCCAGCACCCGCTTGATGTCGTCCTGGACCAGGCCCAGCAGGGCGGAGCCGAGCGCGGTGATCCCACCGACGACCCCGACGATCTGGAGCACCACCGGGTCGGCATGCAGGAACACCTCGAACAGCCGCCCGATCAGGTAGACGCCCGCGGCCACCATCGTGGCGGCGTGGATCAGCGCCGAGACCGGGGTGGGGCCGGCCATCGCGTCGGGCAGCCACACGTGCAGGGGGAACTGCGCGGACTTGCCGATGGAGCCGCCGAACAGCAGCAGCGCCCCCGCCGTGAGCAACCCCCGCGAGACGTCGCCGTGCGAGGCCATCTCGCCGATCTGCTGGATGTTCGCGGTGGCGAAGCCGGTGGCGAAGACCAGGGCGAAGATGCCGAAGAGGAACGGCACGTCGCCGATCTTCGTGGTGATGAAGGCCTTGATGGCCGCGCTCGAGTTGGCGTGCTCCTCCCACCAGTGGCCGATCAGCAGGTAGGAGCAGATCCCCATGATCTCCCAGCCGACCAGCAGCTGGAACAGGTTGTCGGCCACCACCACGTTCAGCATCGCGCCCGTGAAGATCGAGAGCACGACGAAGAACCACGTGTACCGCTTGTCGTCGTGCATGTAGCCGATCGAGTACACGTGGATGCAGAGCGAGATGACGGTGACCATCGAGATCATCACCGCCGTCAGCCCGTCGACGTACTGGCCGATCTCGACCCGGAACGCACCGACCTGGAACCAGGTGACCGAGCTGCCGTACGCCTCCCCGCCGGTGACGAAGTGCCACAGCACGGAGAGCGAGATGACCGCGCCGGCGGCAAGGGCGAGGATCCCGTAGATCGGGCCCTTGCCCGGGGTCCGCTTGCCGAAGAACAGGATCAGCCCGGCCGAGGCGAACGGCAGCACCGCGACGATCCACGTGTACTTGAGGATCCCGGGGTTCGCCAAGGTGGCTTCGGCGGCTACCACTTGAGCAGGTTCACCTCGTCGACGTTGATCGTCTCCCGGTTCCGGTAGATCAGGATCACGATGGCCAGGCCGATGCCGACCTCGGCCGCGGCCACGGCGATCACGAACAGCGCGAAGACCTGTCCGGTCAGGTCGTGGAGCCGCTGCGAGAACGCGATCAGGTTGACGTTCACCGCGTTCAGCATCAGCTCGATCGACATCAGCACCATCACCGCGTTCCTGCGCGCCAGCACGCCGTACACACCGGCCGAGAACAGGACGGCCGAGAAGAACAGCGCGAGGGGCAGGCGGATCACCGGCGCTCGTCCCTCCGGGACAGGACCACGGCCCCGATCAGCGCCGCGAGCAGCAGGAACGACACCGCCTCGAAGGGCAGCACGTACCGGCGGAACAGCGACTCCCCCACGGCGGCCGTGGTGCCGTGCAGCGGCACGATCTTGGGATCGTTCCACGCGAACGCGTCCTGGATCAGGAACACCAGCCCGGCCAGGACGCCGAGCGAGATCAGGAGCGCGAAGCCCCGCTGCTGGTTGTCGAGCGCCTCCCGCCCGATCGGCGCCTTGGTCAGCATCAGCCCGAACAGGAACAGGATCACGATCGCGCCGACGTAGATCAGGATCTGCACCCACGCCACGAACTCGGCGGAGAGCACCAGGTAGACCCCGCCGACCATGGCCAGCGTGACCACGAGGTACAGCGCGGCGTGCACCACGTTGCGGGCCGTGACCATCCGGATCGCCGAGACGCTGCCCACCAGGGCGAGCACGACGAACGCGTATTCCTGGGCGCTCACGCGGCTAGGCTCCCCCCTCGGCCTTCTTGCGCGCCGCGATCATCGCCGCCCGCCGCGCCTGCCCTTCCGCCACACGCCGCTCGGTCCCCTTGGCCAGCAGGTCCTGGAGGGTCTCCTCGAACACCTCCTGATCCAGCGCCACCTCCCGATGCTCCGTCGCAGGCGCGGGAGCGGGCGCCGCCGGGGGAGGGGTCGGGGCGGACGGGGCTTCCGCCGGGGAGGCCGGGCCCGCCACGGCGGCCGGGGCCGATGCGGAGGCAACGCTCGCGCCCCCGGCCGTGCCCACCGCCGCCGGAGCACCCGAAGGAGCGGGAGCGGCCACCTCCTGCGGCACTTCAGCCCCCTCCTCGATCATGGGGGGTGGTAGGACGGTGGAGGTCCACTCCTCGAGCTTCTCCTTGTCGTGGAGCAGGTCGTGGATGTCGTACGTGGCGTACTCGAACTCCGGGCTCCAGAACAGCGCGTCGAACGGGCAGACCTCGACGCAGATCCCGCAGTACATGCAGAGCGCGTAGTCGATGTCGAACCGGTCGAGCACCTTGACCGACCGGGCCCGTCCCCCCGAGGCCGGCGGATGCGTCTCCTTGTGGGCGTCGATGTAGATGCACCAGTCGGGACACTCGCGCGAGCACTTGTAACAGACCGTGCAGTTCGCCTGCTTGAGCGCGATGACCCCACGCGTGCGGGCCGGAAGATCGGGCTTGACGTCCGGGTACTGCTGCGTCACCGCGGGGCGGAGCATGTGCTTGAGCGTGACCCCGAGCCCCTTCAGGAGGCCCTGGCCGACGGCCACGCCGCCCTGCGGCGGCTTGCGGAGGTCCTTCCCGTCGATCGCCACGCCGCTCCTCTCCGTCCCGCCTCAGGCCACCGCGACCTTGACCACGCCGACCACCAGGATCTGCAGCAGCGCCAGCGGGATCAGCGCGAGCCACGAGAATCGCTGCAGCTGATCCTCCCGGAGCCGCGGATAGGTGGCCCGCAGCCAGATCACCACGAACGACAGCGCGCCGATCTTGGCGAGCATCCAGATCGGCTCGGGGATCCTGAAGAACCCCCGGTACCCACCCAGGTACAGGATCGAGGCGATGGCCGAGAGCGCGACGATCCCCCCGTACTCGGACAGCAGGAAGAACGCGAACTTGAGCCCCGTGTACTCGGTGTACGCGCCGAAGATGATCTCCGAGTCCGCGATCGGCATGTCGAACGGCGGCCGCGTCAGCTCGGCCAGCGAGGCCATCACGAAGATCAGGAACCCGATCGGCTGCGTCAGCACGAACCAGAACCGGTCCTGGGCCTCGCTGATCCCGATCAGCGACAGGGTCCCGGCCTGCATCACCACGGAGGCCGCCGCGAGCACGAGGGGGAGCTCGTACGCGATCAGCTGGGCGGCGGCCCGCAGGGCCCCGATCAGCGAGAACTTGTTGGCCGAGGCCCACCCCGCCATCAGCACGCCGATCACGTTCACGGACCCGATCGCCAGGACGAAGAAGATCCCGATGTCCAGGTTCTCGGCGAAGATCGTGCCCGAGAACGGCACGACCACGAAGATCACGATGTACGGGATCAGCGCGACCGCCGGGGCGAGGGAGAACACCCACGGATCGGCCGCCAGCGGGATCACGTCCTCCTTCTGGACGAACTTCACGCCGTCCGCCACCAGCTGGGCCCACCCGTGGAAGCGCCCCGCGTACATCGGCCCCAGCCGGGCCTGCATGTGGGCCAGGACCTTGTGCTCCATGTACCCGACCAGCAGCGGCGCGACGAGGAAGAACACCAGGACCAGCACGGTCTTCACCACGAGCATCACCCAGAAGTTGGAGAACCAGTCGTTGAACACGCTGGTCTGCGCGAGCAGGGGGATCACTCCTCCTCCTCTTCCTCGCCCTCGACCGCGCCGGGCCAGGGCTTGGCCTCGCGGGTTGCGAGCGGGAAGTCCTTCCGGAGCGGATGCCCCTCGAAGGGCTCGGGGAGGAGGAGCTTGACCGGCTGAGGATGCTCGGGGAAGTCGATCCCGAACATCTCCATGATCTCGCGCTCGTGCCAGTTGGCCGTGGGGAAGAGGTCGGAGATGGTGGGACAGGTCGCCTCGTCCTTGGGGACGGGCACCTTGACCCGGACGTGGTGGTGGTGCGTGGTCGAGAACAGGTGGGTCACGACCTCGTACCCACGGTCGCCGAAGTCGACCCCGCCGGTGAAGTCGCAGTAGTCGCACGCGAACGCGGGCTCGTCGCGGAGGAAGGCGACCAGCTCCCGGTACCGCGCCGGCGCGATCGTGACCACCGCGTGCCCGTGCTGGTCCTCGAACGCGAGGACGTCGTCGCCGAACTGCGCCCGCAGGCGCGAGCCGACCTCAGGAGACGGTAGCGGGTGTGGTGTGCTTGCCACTCCACTTCTCCCTGATGTCCTCGTCGCCGATCTTCTCCTGGAGCTTCATGATCCCGTGCAGCAGCGCCTCGGGCCGCGGGGGGCAGCCAGGCACGTACACGTCGACCGGCACGATCTGGTCCACGCCCTTGGTCACCGAGTAGCTGTCCCAGTACGGGCCGCCGCAGTTGGAGCACGAGCCGAACGAGATCACGTACTTGGGCTCCGGCATCTGGTCGTACACACGCTTGAGCGCCGGCGCCATCTTGTCGGTGAGCGTCCCGGCCACCACCAGCAGGTCGGCCTGCCGGGGGCCGTGCGCGAACGGGATCACGCCGAACCGGATGAAGTCGTGCTTGGAGGTCGAGGCCGCGATGAACTCGATCGCGCAGCAGGCCAGGCCGAAGTTCATGACCCACAGGGAGTAGCGACGTCCCCAGTTGAGGAGGAACTTGACGGGCTGGACGTTGGGGAGCGGCGTCCGTTCGATCAGGCCCACTTCAGGACCCCCTTCCTCCATGCGTACAGGAGCCCGACGGCGAGGATCCCGATGAACACGGCCATCTCCACGACGGCCTGGTAGCCCAGACCCTCGAACACGCGGGCCCACGGGAACAGGAACACGCTCTCCACGTCGAAGATGACGAACAGGAAGCCGTAGATGTAGTAGCGGACCTGGCTCTGCGACCACCCCTCGCCCACCGGGTCGATGCCGCACTCGTACGTGGTCAGCTTGGCGGGTAGCGGACGGCGGGGTGCCAGCAGCCTCGCCGCTCCGAACGCGACGGCGACCAGACCGGCGCCGGCGATCAGGACCGCGAGAACGACCCCGTAGGACTGGTAGTAGGTCTCTGCCACGCTTGTGAACGCTTTCTCAAGCTCGGGGATTCTAGCAAGGCGGTCCTCACGCTGATCTCGCTCCGCACCTGGCCGCGAGGTACTCGGCCAGCGTGATCAGCGCCGACCGGGAGGGTCCCGCGGGGAGCTGAGCGGCGAGCCCCGTGGCTCGGTCGACCTCCGTCGCCACGGCCCGGCGGGCGTGGTCCAGGCTCTCGGCCGCCCGGACGATCTCGAGGGCTGCCTGGAGCCGCTCGCCCTCGGGGGGGCCCTGGCCGAGCAGCGACGCCAGCTCGTCCCGCCGGGCCCCGGCGGTGAGGGCATGCAGGACCGGCAGCGTGTACACGCCCTCCCGCATGTCCACGCCGGGCTCCTTGCCGAGCTCTCGCTGGGAGGCCGCCACGTCCATGATGTCGTCCGAGAGCTGGAAGGCCATGCCCAGGGCCTCCCCGAAGCCCTCGAGCACGTCCAGGTGCTCGACCGGGGCATCCGAGAGCATGCCGCCGAGCCGGCACGACGTGGCGATCAGGGCCCCGGTCTTGCGCCGGATGGTCTCCATGTAGGCCGGCTCGCGCTGGTCCAGGCGCCCGGCCACCTCGACCTCGCGGATCTGTCCGTCGCAGAGCGTCGCGATCGTCCTGGCCAGCAGCCCGATCACCTCGGTCCCCAGCTCGGTGGAGATCTCGGAGGCCCGCGCGAAGAGGTAGTCGCCGGTCAGGATGGCCACGGTGTTGTCCCAGCGGGCGTTCACGGACGGGATCCCCCGCCGGGAGTCGGCCTCGTCGATCACGTCGTCGTGGTACAGCGTGGCCAGGTGCACCAGCTCGATCGCGACCGAGCCGGAGATCAGCCGGGGGTCGGTGGGGTCCCCGAAGTAGCCGGCCAGGAGCACGAGCATCGGCCGGAACCGCTTGCCCCCCGCGGACAGCAGGTACGAGGAGGTCTCGGCCAGCAGGTCCGAGTCGGCCCGGACGGCCTTCTCCAGCGCGGACTCGACCTCGTCCAGCCGGGCCCGGACCTCGCGCTCGAGGAGGGGGTCCGGGGCCTCCAGGCCGGGGATCACGCGGCGGCTCACGGGCCCGACCCTATCCGAACCCCGCCGATCGTCACCATCGCAGCACCGACGCCTTCTCGAGCAGCCCCAGGATCAGCCCCGGGAAGACCCCGAAGAGCAGGGTCAGCACGGCGGGGACCGCCAGCACGGCCCGGGGGGTCAGCGAGGCGTCGGGCTCGCCCTCGTCCTGGGGGTCCTGCATGTACATCAGGACGATCACGCGGATGTAGAAGAAGGCCGCCACCACGCTGGCCAGGACCCCCAGCAGGACGAGCCACCAGTGGCCGGCCGCCACGGCGGCCCGGAACACCTCCACCTTGGCGATGAACCCGGCGGTCGGAGGGATCCCGGCCATCGACAGGAGGAACAGCGTGAGGAGCCCGGCCAGGACGGGGCTCCGCCGGTACAGCCCCGCGTAGGAGGAGAGGCTGGTCCGCTCCTCGCCCCGGTCGGAGACCACCATCACCACACCGAACCCCCCGAGGATCACCGCCGCGTACGCCACCAGGTAGAACAGCGCCGACGAGATCCCGTCCTGGGCCGCTGCGGTCCCGTTCTGGCTGGTCGCGGTGAGCCCGATCAGCACGAACCCCGCGTGAGCGATGCTCGAGTAGGCGAGCATCCGCTTGATGTCGGTCTGCGCGATGGCCAGGACGCTCCCCACCACGACCGTGACCGCCGCGAGCGTGGCCACGATCGGCGTCCAGTCCCACGTGAGCGGCTGGAACGACACGTCGAAGACCCGGATGAACGCCGCGAAGGCGGCCACCTTGGTCCCCGCGGACATGAACGCCGTGACCGGGGTGGGGGCGCCCTGGTAGGCGTCGGGCGTCCACATGTGGAACGGCACGGCCGCCACCTTGAACGCGAACCCCACCCCCAGCAGGGCCACCGCGGCCAGGGCCAGGGCCTGGTTGCCGGTCTGCCCGGCGAGGGCCCTCGACACGTCGCCCAGGTGCGTGGAGTCCGTGGCCCCGTAGGCCATGGCCACCCCGTACAGGAAGAAGGCCGAGGAGAAGGCGCCGAGCAGGAAGTACTTCATCGACCCCTCGGAGGCGGCCAGGCGCGCGGACAGACCGGTCAGCACGTAGAGCGAGAGCGAGAGGATCTCGAGCGCGAGGAACACCACGATCAGGTCGGCCGCCGCGGTGATCAGCGTCATCCCCGAGGTCGCGAACAGCACCAGCGGGTAGAACTCGGACCGCGGCTCCTCCCGCACGCGCCGGAAGTAGTGGGAGCCCAGCAGGAGGGCCACCGCCGCGACGGCCAGCAGGATGAGCCTCGCGACCACCGCGAACCGGTCGGCCGCCACCGTCCCGCCCAGCACCGTCAGGGGACCGGCCCAGTCCCACAGCAGGATCGCGACCGCCGCCGCGCCGGCCAGGCCGGCCAGCGAGATGGTCAACAGCGCCGTGTGCTCGACGCGGCGGGAGAACGCCCCGGCGAGCAGCACGATGATGCCGGTGGCGACCAGCACGAGCTCGGGGGCGAGCGGGCCGAACCGCAGCACCGGCGTGGGCAGGGTCTGTGCGAGCACCTAGGGTCCCTCCCCCGAGGCGGAGGCCCCCGAGGCCTCGGTTCCCGAGACGGTGCCGGCCTGGATCGATCCGGTCTGCACCACCTGCCGGACGACCCTCGCGCTGGTGGGGTCGATCCGATCGAGGAGGAGCTTCGGGTAGACGCCGATCGCCAGGATCAGCCCGAGCACGGGCGCCAGCACCGCCCACTCCCGGACCGACAGGTCGCGGTGGCCGGCGTGCCGCTCGGCCAGTTGGCCGTGGGCCATCCGCTGGTAGCTCCAGAGCAGGTAGATCGCCGAGAGCACGACCCCGGTGGCGGCGACCGCCCCGAGCACCCGGTTGGTGGCGAACGTCCCCAGGATGACCAGGAACTCGCCGACGAAGTTGTTCAACCCGGGCAGGCCGAGGGACGACAGCGCGACGAACAGGAACGTCCCCATGAGCCACGGCATCCGCGAGGCCAGCCCGCCCATCTCGCCGAGCTCCCGCGTGTGGAGCCGGTCGTAGACCATCCCCACCAGGAGGAACAGCGCGCCCGTGGAGAGCCCGTGGTTCACCATCTGCATGACCCCGCCGGTCATGCCCTGCTGGGTGAGGGCGAACGTCCCCAGCACCACGAAGCCCAGGTGCGAGACCGACGAGTACGCCACCAGCCGCTTGAGGTCGGTCTGGATCAGGGCCACCACGGCCCCGTAGACGATCCCGATCACCGCCAGGACCTGGACGAACGTCCGGAACTCGTCGACCCCGCTCGGGAACAGCGCGAGGTTGAACCGGATCAGCCCGTACGCCCCCACCTTCAGGAGGATCGCCGCCAGGATCACCGAGCCCGCGGTCGGCGCCTCGGTGTGCGCGTCCGGCAGCCAGGTATGGAGCGGGAAGAGCGGGACCTTGACCGCGAAGGCCACCAGGAAGGCCAGGAACAGCCATCGGGTGGCGGCGGCGGACAGGCCGAGATGCACCAGCTCGCGCAGGTCGAACGTGGGGCCGCCGGGCAGCGACCCCGACCTCGCGTACAGGAAGAGGATCGCCACCAGCAGGAAGGCCGAGCCGAACATCGTGTACAGGAAGAACTTCACGGCGGAGTAGATCCGCCGCTCGCCCCCCCACACGCCGATGATCAGGTACATCGGGAACAGGATCGCCTCGAAGAACAGGAAGAACAGCAGCAGGTCGAGCGCCAGGAACGAGCCGATCATCCCGGTCTCGAGCAGCAGGAACGACGCCAGGTAGGCGCGGACGTTGCGGGTGACCGGCCACGACGCGAGGATCGCGATCGGCATCAGGAACGTGGTGAGCAGCACCATGAACAGGCTGATGCCGTCCACGCCCAGGAGGTACTGCAGGTTCGGCGAACGCACCCAGGTGACGTCCTCGACCAGCTGGAACCCGGAGGCCCCGCCGTCGAAGCGTGCCAGCACGACCAGCGAGACGCCGAACGTCGCGATCGAGACCACCAGCGCGAGGACACGGGCGGCGTCGTCGCGGATCCCCCGCCAGGCCAGCAGCAGCACGACCCCGACCAGGGGCACGAACGTGGTGAGCGTGAGCCAGGGCATCAGCGCCGGAACCCCACGTAGACGAGGATCGCCACCACCCCCAGGAGGAAGGCCAGCGCGTAGTTGCGGACGAGCCCGGTCTGGACCCGGCGGCCGGCCGCCGCGAGGCCGCGGACGAGCCGCCCCACCCCGTTCACGATGCCGTCGACGACCCCCGCGTCCACGACGTAGGCCGTGACGGCCGATCCGGCCTTGCCCGGCGCGACCAGGACGGTCGAGTAGACGTCGTCCACGTACCAGCCGTGCTGGAGGAACCGCTGGAGGGGGGCCAGGCGGACCCGGAGCGCCACCCAGTCGATCCGGCCCGATCCGTACACGAGCCACGCGAGCCCCACCCCGAGCAGCGCCACCACCACGGAGATCGCGCTCAGCGTGAGCTCCGACAGACCCTGCGCGGGCTCGGCCACCTCACCGAACACCGGCGCCAGGAACGTGGGCAGCACGCCGGTGGCTGCCGAGAGGCCGAGCACCCCACCGACCAGCGCCCCCACGGCCAGCAGCATCAACGGCACCGTCATGACCGAGGGCGACTCGTGCGGGTGCCCCTCCCACCGAGGTCGCCCACCGAACGTGAGGAAGATCATCCGCATGATGTAGAGGGCCGAGAAGAACGCGGCGACCAGGGCCACGATCCACGCGAGCACGTAGCCGCCGTGGTTGGCGGCCGCGATCACCTGGTCCTTGCTGAAGAAGCCGGCCAGCGGTGGGACCCCGGCCAGGGCCAGCGCCCCGATCGTGAACACGGTCGCCGTGATCGGCATCAGGCGGGCCAGCCCGCCCATCCGCTTCATGTCGGTCTCGTCCTCGAGGGCGTGCATCACCGACCCGGCGGAGAGGAACATCAACGCCTTGTAGAAGGCGTGCGTCACCAGGAGGAAGATCGCTGCGGCGTAGGCCTTCAGCCCCAGCGCGAAGAACATGAACCCGAGCTGGCTGATCGTCGAGTACGCCAGCACCCGCTTGAAGTCGTCCTGGCCGAGGGCGGCCGTCGCGGCGTACAGCGCCGTGACCAGCCCCACGACGAGCACCACCGTGAGGGCGACGCCGCTGATCTCGAAGAAGAGGTGGGTGCGGGCCACCAGGTAGACGCCGGCGGTGACCATCGTGGCTGCGTGGATCAGCGCCGAGACCGGCGTGGGGCCCTCCATCGCGTCGGGCAGCCACACGTGCAGGGGCACCTGAGCCGACTTGCCGATCGCTCCGCCCAGGAGCAGGAGGGAGATGACCGTGTACACGCCGGTCGGAGGGGCGGGCCCCGCCAACGTTCCGGGGTCCACCAGGACCCGCGAGAAGTCCAGCGAGCCCAGCCGGAGGAACACGAGGGCGATCCCGACCAGCATGAACGTGTCGCCGATCCGGGTGGTCACGAAGGCCTTCTTGGCGGCGTTGGCCGCGATCGTCCGCTCGAACCAGAAGCCGATCAGCAGGTACGAGCAGAGCCCCACGCCCTCCCAGCCCAGGTAGAGGAGCAGGAAGTTCTCCGCCAAGACCAGCATCAGCATGAAGAACACGAACAGGTTCATGAACGCGAAGAACCGCCCGCGGCGAGGGTCGTGCGCCATGTAGCCGATCGAGTAGACGTGGATCAGCGCCCCGACCCCCGTGACGACCAGCATCATCGTCATCGACAGCGGGTCCACCCGCAGGTCCACGGCCACGTGGAAGCTCCCCGAGGTCACCCACTCGTACAGGTGCCGGACGGAGGTGCGCTGGTCGCCGGGCAGCCCCACCAGGTCCACCAGCACGCCGAGGGCCAGGGCGAACGACGCGACCACCAGCGCCGACGCCAGCCAGCCGGCCCACCGCCCCAGCCGCCTGCCCGCGACCAGGTTCACCGCCGCCCCCGCCAGGGGCAGGGCCGGCACGAGCCACACCCACCTCAGCATCCGCTCACCACTTCATGAGGTCCACGTCGTCCACGTTGGCGCTGGCGCGTCGCCGGTAGATCGCGACGATGATGGCCAGGCCCACCACGACCTCGGCCGCCGCCACCACCATCGAGAAGAAGGCCAGCACCTGGCCGGTGAGGTCGTTGTGGAGCCGGCTGAACGCGACCAGGGCCAGGTTCACCGCGTTCAGCTGGAGCTCGACCGACATGAAGATCACCAGCGCGTTCTTGCGGACCAGCACGCCGACCGTGCCGATCGCGAACAGCGCGGCCGAGACCACCAGGAAGGAGGCGATCGGCGTGCTCACGGCACGGCCTCGGTCTCGCGGTCGCCCTCGGGCGCGACGAGCGGCTCGTCCGCGGCTCGCTCGGCCTCGGTCCGGGTCCGGGTCGCCCGGCGCTGCGCCAGCACCATCGCGGCGATCGCCGCCACGATCAAGAGCACCGAGGTGGCCTCGAACGGGAAGAAGTAGTCGCGGAACAGCACGCGGGCAAGGGCCTGGGCGTTGCCGCCCCGGTTGACCACCGTGTCGAAGTCGACCGGCCCCTTGGCGGCGAAGCCCACGCCGGCCCGGATCGCCGTGACCAGCTCCGCCACCAGCGCGAGCCCCAGGAGGATGGCCAGCGGACGCTGCCCGCGCAGGCGCTCGACCAGGGACTCGTCCCGGTCCACCCCGAGCAGCATGATCACGAACAGGAACAGCACCATGATCGCGCCCGCGTACACCACGATCTGCACGGCGAACAGGAACGGCGCGCCGAGCACCAGGAAGAAGACCGCCAGGGTGAAGAAGTTCACGATCAGGAACAAGGCCGCGTGGACGGCGTTCCGCTGGAAGAGCATCGCGATGGCCGAGCCGATCGAGATCGGCGCGAACACCCAGAACACGATCTGGTCGGCCGCCACTAGCGCTCCCCTCCCCGAGGTCGCACGTCAGCCCTCCTCCGTCCCCGGGGCCGTGCCCAGCGGCGGGGGTGGCTGCAGGAGCTGCTCCTTGGTCAGGATCGCCTCGTCCCGGCTGGCGTACGACATCTCGTACGCGCTCGTGAGCGTCAGGGCGCGGGTGGGGCAGGCCTCCACGCAGAAGCCGCACATGATGCACCGCAGGTAGTTGATCTGGTAGTCCTTCGCGTACCGCTCGCCCGGCGAAGTGGGGTGCTCGGGGTCGTTGTCCGCCCCCTCCACCCAGATCGCGTCGGCCGGACACGCGTAGGCGCAGAGCTCGCACCCGATGCACTTCTCCAGCCCGTTCTCGTGGCGGTTGAGCCGGTGCCGGCCGATGTGGGAGCGCGGGGGCGGCGGGGTGATCTGCTCCGGGTACCGCTCGGTCACGTCGGGGCGGAAGATCTGCTTGAAGACCGTGCCCATCCCCTTGGCGATGGCGCCGACCGCCCCGCCCGCCGTGGCGGGCTCCGTCGCCGGTCGCACGTCGTCTCGCTCGCTCACGGTCGCACCTCGTCGAGGGCCGGACGGCGCGGAGCCAGCAGCGGCCAGATCAGCGTGAGGAGCAGCACCACGCCGACCACGATCGCCGCCCCGACCACCACGGCGCTCCGCCCGTAGACGTCCGGCAGGATCACCACGGCGCCGGTGGCCAGGACCCACACCAACCCGGTGGGGATCAGGAGCTTCCACCCGAACCCCATCAGGCGGTCGTACCGGATCCGGGGCAGGGTGGCCCGGACCCAGATGTAGACGAAGACGATGGCCAGCACCTTGACCACGAACCACAGCACGCCCCAGAGCCAGGGCACCACGTTCGGGTGCGGGCCCCGCCAGCCGCCCAGGAACAGCGTGGTGGCGATCGACGCCACCGTCACCATGTTCGTGTACTCGCCCAGCTGGAACAGCGCGAACTTGATCCCGGAGTACTCCGTGTGGTACCCGGCGACCAGCTCGGACTCGGCCTCGGGCAGGTCGAACGGCGGGCGGTTGGTCTCGGCCAGCCCGGCGATCACGTAGATCACGAACGCCGGGAACTGCGGGATCACGTTCCAGATCGACCGCTGGGCGTCCACGATCCCGCTCATCGTGAGCGTGCCCGAATACATCAGCACCGCAACGAACGCCAGCCCCATCCCGACCTCGTAGCTGATCATCTGCGCGGAGGACCGGATCGAGCCCAGCAGCGGGTAGTTCGAGCCGCTCGACCAGCCGGCCAGCACGATCCCGTAGACCATCAGCGAGCTCATCGCCATGACCCACAGGATGCCGATGTTCAGGTCGGCGAGCTGCAACGGGACCTCGCGTCCGAACAGCGTCACGCCGGGGCCGAACGGGATCACCGCGAAGGCCAGGAAGGCGGGCATCATCGTGACCATCGGCGCGATCTGGTAGACGACCGGATCGGCGTTGCTCGGGGTGATCCCTTCCTTGAAGAAGAGCTTGATCCCGTCGGCCAGCGTCTGGAGGATCCCCCGGGGCCCGGCGCGCAGTGGACCCGGCCGCGTCTGCATGTCGGCGATCACCTTGCGCTCCAGCCAGATCAGGATCAGCACCGTCAGCAGCAGCGCGAAGAACACCACGATCACGCGGGCCAGCAGCAGGAGCCAGTCGAGCCAGTCCACTACGGCTCGCCTCCCGAAGCGGAGGCCGGGGACGGCTCGCCTCCCGAAGCGGCGCCGGCCGGGGCGCCCGCCGGGGCGCCCGCCCCGACCACGGGCTCGAGCGTGGCCACCGCCGAGAAGCGCCCGGACAGCAGCGTGTTGGCGGCCAGCCCCGGCTGGTTGAACGGGACGAAGCAGGTGCCCTCGACCAGGTCGGGGCTCACCCGTACGGGGAGCTCGGCCTCCCCGGCCTCGGTGCGGACCCTCGCCCGGCCGCCCTCGACGAGCCCCAGGCGCTCGGCGTCGAGCCCGCCCACCTCCACGAAGGCCGGCTCCTCGAGCGCCGCCTTCAGGCGGTCGGCGCCCACCGAGAGCCGGCCCTCGTCCACGAGCAGCGGGGCCGAGTACAGGATCAGCTCCTTCTCGGTGCGCTCCACGGGCGGGAGGAACAGGAAGCCGGGGTCGCGCCCCAGCCCCTCGCGCGGCTCGAGCAGCCCGGCCAGCTCCTCCTGCAGATCCTCGAGGCTCCGGAAGCCGAGGCCTGCGCCCATCGTCTCGGCCAGCCCTGCGAAGAGCTCCCAGTCGGGGCGGGCCAGTCCGGCCGGGCTCCGGACCGGCCGGACCCGCTGCCGGCGCCCCTCCCAGGTGGTGACGTGGCCGTCACGCTCGAAGGAGGCCGCGGCCGGCAGGAACGCGTCGGCGAAGGGCTCGAGGTCCCCCAACCGGAGGTCCTGCACGACCTTGTAGTGGACGTTCTGGAGGGCCCGCAGCGCCAGATCGGCGTCGGGGAAGTCCCGCAGCGGATCGACCCCGATCAGGACGAGCACGTCCAGCTCGTGGCGCGCGGCGGCCTCGAGGATCCGATGGGCGTCCCGGCCGCGTTCCGTCGCCTCGAGCGGCCCCCACACGGCCTCGACCTCGGCGCGCTCGGCGGGGTCGGCCACGCGGCGTCCGCCCGGCAGCAGCTCGGGGTGGACGCCCGCCCGCAGCGCCCCCCGGTCGCCGGCCCGGCGGGTCACGAACCCGAAGCGAGCCCCCACCCGGTTGGCCTG
>JBHGAT010000100.1:0-9268 GCA_041946645.1 Candidatus Velamenicoccus archaeovorus
CCGGGGGCCGTCCCGTTGAACGTCCAGGCCTGGAACTTCACGCCCGGCGCGATCTCCTGGACGGTGCTCTCGGCGACGAGGTTCACCTCGACCACGTTGCCGGTCCCGTCGCCCTCGATCCGGTACTCGGTCGTCGAGGCGGCGCTCGTGGCCGCCTCCGCGTGGGTCCCCTGGCTGCTCAGCGGACGGATCCAGGTCAACCCGATCGTGAGCAACGCCAGTTCGAAGAAGACCCCCACCAGCACGAGCCGTCGCATCTCGCCCCTCCTTCGGGCCATCCGAGGCCATCCTTGACCTCTAAACTCAACGTAGGGTAATCTACTACACGTTAGCTCGACAAGTGCAAGTTGCCCTACACTCCAAGGATGGATCTGACCCTGAGCCGGCGCGGCGACTACGTGGTCCGAGCGGCCATCTGCCTGGCCACGGCCTGGGACGGCAACGGCACCTACGTGAAGATCCGCCAGGTCGCGGAGGCCATGGATCTCCCGCGGAGCTACACGCCCCAGGTCCTGGGCCTCCTGGCCAAGGCCGGGCTGGCCGAGGCCAAGGCGGGCCGGGAGGGCGGCTACCGTCTGAGCCGCGCGCCCGAGGGCATCTCGCTGCTCGAGGTGATCGAGGCGGCCGAGGGCTACCTGGTCTCCCAGCGCTGCCCGCTGCGCGGTGGTCCGTGCCGCTGGGACGACGTCTGCGCGCTCCATCCCACCTGGGTGAAGGCCTCCGAGGCCATCCGGGAGACCCTCTCGAAGACCACCCTGGCCGAGGTCGCGGCCGTCGACCGGGAGCTGGTGGCCGGACGGCTCATCGAGGCGCCCCCCGCCGGCCACCGCCGCGTGGACCACCGGCACCGGGACGGCCGGCGGGTCCCGGCCGGCGCCGGCGCCGGCGCCTAGGCCTTCCCCGCCCGGACAGCCCCGCCGTCCCCACGGATCGTCCTCGCCCGACCGATCCCCCCGATCCCCCGAGGATCCGGGGGAGCGGGTCCTTCGGCGTGGGTCGGGGAGGACCCTCGGCCCTCTCGGCATCGCCGGCGCTCGGGGACGATGGCCGCGGAGGCGATGGACATGGCGCGTTGGGAAGGGTTCGAGAAGTGTCCCGGCTGCGGGTACGACCTGGCCACCGGCGAGGGGCAGCGCTCGTGCGCGTGGGGGGACTGTCCCTACCTGCCCGAGGAGCTCGACGTGTTCTGCCCGGACTGCCGGTTCAACTTCTTCACGATGCAGGGCAACCCGCCCTGCGACGACCCGATGAGCTGCGACCACGGGGTCGAGGCCCGCTCGCACATCGAGAACCTCCGTCGCTGGGCCGAGCAGCGCCAGGTCGTCCCGTAGCGCTCAGCCCGACGCGGCCGGATCGCCGCCCGCGGCCCGCCGTGGCGACCACGGCGGGTAGTCGATCCCGGCCAGCCGGTTGATGGCGAACCCCTGCACGGTCAGCAGGACGACCCCGAGCATCAGCACCGCGAGCTTGGGAACCGTGGCGATCAGGCCGAGACTCACGATCAACGTGGTGGCCCCGGCGGGCGGATGGGGGACCCGCGCCCACGCCATGCACCCGGAGGTGAGCGCGAGCGAGAGCGCGGCCGCGCCCACGCGGCTCCACGAGACCCCGACCAGGATGGCCGGCCCGGCGTGCAGCAAGCCGAACACGGCCAGGGAGAGGTACCCCGCGGCGCAGCCGATCAGGTGCCCCGCGATCGTGTTGCGGGGCGACGCAGCCGGTGCGAGGGGCGTGTAGAAGAGCAGGAACGCCGTCGGGCCGAGCGACGGGAACACGAAGGGCTGCCCGGTGACCAGGGCCACGAGGGACATCAGCGCGATCGAGATCAGGCCGTTCACGAACGCGAACAGCCCGAGCACGACCACGGAGCTGTGGCGCTCGGTGAGCGGTCGCAGCCGGAACCGGGCGGCCAGCCCCCCGACCACGTCGGACATCCGGCCCCCCAGGGGGTACCGCTCGCCGCCACCGCGACGGGACCGGTCGGGCGGTCGATCCGGTCCGGACGGCGGCGCGGGGCCGTCCACCTCAGTGCTCGCCCGGTGCCACGAGCCACACGGCCAGGGCGGCCAGGAACGAGATCGCCTGGAACACCACCAGCAGGATCACGCGCTCGCCCTCGAAGTACCGGTTGAGCGCCACGGTCAGCCCCCAGAGCTGACCGACGACGATCGTCGCGACGATGACGATCCGGGCGTGCAGCATGCCGGCGCGCTCGGGGTCGTGGTCGTACCCGGCGCCCGGACCGGGGCCGGTGTTGCGAGCCACCGGCCGCCGCCGGCGTTCGGGCGAGCCCTCGACGCGCGCCGACCGGGCGCTCACAGCGCCGTCCCCACGGCGTAGATCCCGTCGGCCCGGTCCTCGAGCAGTACCTTCGGCAGCGGTCGTGGCGGCGGGCCGGCGATCGGCACCCCGTCGCGGGGGTCGAACTCGCCGTCGTGGCAGGGGCAGTCGATCCGCTGCTCGGCCCGGTTCCACAGGACCGAGCACGACAGGTGCGTGCACACCGACGAGTAGCCGACCAGCATGCCGTCGGCCATCCGGATCGCGATGGCCGGATCGTGCTCGGTCGGATACGTGAACCGGACGGCCTGCCCGGGGGCCAGACCAGACGCGATCCGCGTGGCCGGCGCCGAGCCCCGGCCGCGCCGGCGGAACAGGCCGAGCGAGACCGCCACGGTCCCGGCGAGCAGCCCACCGGAGATCGTCACGAGGATCCGTAGGTAGTCGCGGCGGGTGACCGGCGCGTCCTCGCGGATCCGGTCGAGCAGCGCTCGGACCGGGACCGATGCCCGCTCCGGCGGCTCGGACGCGCCCCGACGGGGCGCTCCGGCGGCGGGTCCCGGCTCGCTCACGGCATGCCTCCGGGGATCACGTCGCCGGGGAAGTCGGGGGACGACACCACGCCCACCCCGGTCCGGACCTCCTGCTCGCCGAACACGATGATGTCGCTCACCGTCGCGTTGGGGCGCTCGGCCAGGAGCTCCTCGAGCGTGCCGTAGAAGATCGCCCCGGTCGGGCAGACCGTGGCGCACCACGGGGCGAGCCCGACCGATGTGCGGTCGTAGCACATGTTGCACTTGTACTGGAGCTTCTCCTCGACGTCGATCTTGGGCACGCCGAACGGGCACGCGTGCACGCAGTTGGCGCAGCCGATGCAGCGCTCCTTGGCCGCCTCCTGCACCACGCCGTCGGCCGTGACTAGGATCGCGTCGGCCGGGCAGACCTCGGCGCACGGGGCGACCGGGTCCTCGCAGTGCATGCACACGGTGGGCATCGAGGCGACCGTGTGTCCCACGTCGATGTAGTCGAGGTGGATCATCGACCGGCCGCGGTGCGAGTCGCACTCACGGCACGCGGCCACGCAGGCCTGGCACCCGATGCACCGGCCGACGTCGAGGAACTGCGTCCGCTGCATCATCGCTCGCCGGTCCCCCTCCCCTGCGGGGCGGTCGGCGGCCGGAGCTCGGCCTGCGCCTCGGCTTCGTACGGGGCCGGCTCGCGACCGGGTGGTGGATGCGGCGGCAGGACCGGGTCGACCGCCTCACCTCGCTCCACGCGGCAGGCGCACACCTTGAACTCGGGGATCTTCGAGACCGGGTCCAGCGCGTCGATCGTCATCAGGTTCACCGCGACAGGCCGGGCCCAGTGGTAGGGGACGAACACCGTGTCGGGACGGATCGTGTCGGTCACCAGCGCCGGGTAGGTCACGCTGCCCCGGCGTGTGGTCACGCGCACCGGATCGCCGCTCGCGAAACCGAGCGACGGGTGCACCTCGACCCAGGGCCTCGGCGTCTGCTCGACGAGCGCGCCGATCCGGCGGGTCTGGTTGCCGGACAGGAAGTGGGCCACGGTCCGCCCGGTGGTCAGGCGCAGGGGGAAGGCGTCGTCGACCGGCTCGGCCGGCTCGTGCCACTCGACGGGGTGGAACCGGAACCGGCCGTCGGGGAAGGCGGAGCGCAGGTCCTCGAACAGCCTCGGCGTTCCCGGGTGGTCGAGCTCGGGGCAGGGCCAGAAGACGCCGCCGGTCTCCTCGATCTTCTCGTACGTGATGCCCCAGTAGTCGGCGATCCCGCCGCGGGAGGCGGCGCGCAGATCGTCGAACACCTCGCGGGCGGAATCGAACGCGAACCACCGGCCCCGGTCGAGGCGCTCGGCGAGGCGCCGCATGATCCACCAGTCGGGTCGAGCCTCGCCGGGCGGCTCGGCCGCCTTGTTGTGCTTGACCACACGGCCCTCGGCGTTGGTGGTGGTGCCCTCGTCCTCGGCCCACACCACGGCCGGGAGCACCACGTCGGCCCGGGCCGCGGTGTCCGAGAGGAAGAAGTCCACCTGCGCGTGGAACTCGAGGGCGTCGTAGGCGGCCTCCACGCTCGAGAGGTTCGGCAGCGAGACCAGCGGGTTGTTGCAGAACCCGATCACCCCACGGATCTCGCCCCGGCGCATCTGATCCATCATCTCGACGAACGACGTCCCCCTGCCCGGCAGCTCGGCCTCGTCGATGTCCCACGCGGCGGCCACCTGCGCCCGGTGCTCGGGGTTCTCGATGTCGCGCAGCCCGGGGAGCATGTCGGACTTCTGGCCGTGCTCGCGCCCGCCCTGCCCGTTGCCCTGGCCGGTGATCGTCCCGTAGCCTGCGCCCGGCCGGCCGAGCTGTCCCGTGGCCAGGACCAGGTCGATCACCGAGAGGCAGTTGTCGACCCCCTGGATGTGGTGCTCGAGGCCTCGTGCGTGGAAGGCCATCGCCCGCTCGGCCCGGCCCCACAGCAGCGCGACGTCCACGACCTGCTGCGCGTCGATGCCGCAGATCTCGGCCACGCGCTCGGGCGGGTACGCCGCGACGGTGTCCCGGACGGCCTCCCAGCCCACGGTGTGGTCGCGGATGAACGCGTCGTCGGTGAGGTCCTCGCGCACCAGCACGTGCAGGAGCCCGTCGAAGAACGCCGCGTCGGTCCCCGGCCGGATCCGTACGAACACGTCGGCGGTGCGGGCGATGGGCGTCTCGCGCGGGTCGACCACCACGAGCTTGGCCCCGCGGTCGCGGGCCCCCCAGAAGTACTGCGTGGCCACGGGGAAGGTCTCGCCGACGTTGGCGCCGGCCACGATCACCACCTGCGTCTGGAACAGGTCGGCCCACGGGTTGAGGGCCCGGTCGGTCCCGAACGCCTTCTTGTTGGCCGCGGCGGCCGAAACCATGCACAGCCGCCCGTTGTAGTCCACGTGTCGCGTGCGCAGCGCGACCCGCGCGAACTTGCCCACGAGGTACGCCTTCTCGTTGGTCAGGCTGGCCCCGCCGATCACGCCGAACGCGTCCGGCCCGTGCGCGTCCTGGATCCGCCGGATCTCGGCGACGATCCGGTCCAGGGCGGCGTCCCAGCTCACCGGGCGCAGGGGCGCGTCGCGGCGCTCGCGCATCAGCGGCGCGAGCAGCCGGTCGGGGTGGTTGACCTGCTGGTAGGCGACCACGCCCTTCGGACACAGCCGGAGGCGGTTGATGTCGTGGTCCCGGGCCTCGACGCCGAACACGTGACCCGCCGGGTCCACCTTCAGGAACATCCCGCACTGCACACCGCAGAAGCAGCAGTGCGTGGGCACCAGGGTCTCCCGCTCCCCCCCGGGGGCGCGCCAGCCCTCGGCCGGCTCGCGACCGGCCTCGCGGAAGTCGTCGATCCCGGGCGCGACGATGGGGTACTCCGCGCGCAGGCTCATCCGAACCCCCGCTTCACGTCGCGGAGGTAGGCCTCGCCGCGTCGGATCCGCTTGCACCGCGGGCACGTCTCCACCCACGCGCCGTAGCGGAGCCCCAGCTCGTCCATCGTCGTCTCCAGGTCGCGGACGAAGTTGACGCTCTCGAGCGGCTCGCCGCAGCGGCGGCAGCGGAAGATCCCCTCGCGCTCGATGCCGGTCCTCTTGTACACGTCCACCCCCACGCTCGCGGGCCGTTGGATCACGTGGAAGAACTTCCCGAACGGGATGAAGACGAGGGTGAGGACGACGGTCGCCATGTGGATGATCGCCAGGAACGCGTAGTCCTGCCCGTCGAGCAGCATGCTGTCGAACGTGAGCAGCAGCCCCGTCACCGAGATCGCCACGAGCGCGGTGAGGGGGAGGAAATCGTAGCCCAGGCGCTGCCCGGTGCTGGCCTCGCGGTCGCGGAACCGCCGCCACAGGAAGTACCCGCAGCCGATCAGCACCAGGACCGCCGCGATGTCGAGCGCGTGGAACATGATCCATCCGAACCACGTGAGCGGGTCGAACGAGATCGTCTCCAGGCCCCACACGAACATCGCGTACCGCGAGCCGTCGCCCACGGTCTCGAAGTGGATCCACCCGAAGGTCAGCGGGAACGTGATCAGCGTCGCCAGGACCACGCCCCAGAACAGGCTCTGGTGGGCCAGCCACCGGAGCTTCCCGCGCCGCCCGATGAAGGTCTGGAACGCCAGGTTCGAGACCAGCGCGCGAGGCACCATCGTGGGGAACCGCCGGAAGTTCCGCCAGGACAGGAAGCTCTGCCAGCCGCGGACCAGGTAGCGGCGGGCCGGCGGGCTCTGCACCCACACGGTCGGTCCTGGATCGCACCCGTCCCAGCCTACCCGCGCCGGCCGCACGTGCGGCGCGCGGGCCGTCCGCGCGTGCTCAGCCGGAGGCCAGCAGGTCCGACGGGATCGAGGGCCGGGACGGGGTCCGCCCGGACGGATCCGGGTGGTGCGCCGGGAGCGTCACGGTGAACACGCTCCCCTCGTCCACGCGGCTCTCCACCTGGATCGAGCCGCCGAGGTGCCCCAGCAGGTCCTGGACCAGCGAGAGCCCCAGGCCCGTGCCGCGGAAGGTCCTCGTGCTGGAGGAGTCGATCTGGTAGAAGCGGTCGAAGATCCGCGGCAGCTCCTCCTGAGGGATCCCGATCCCGTGGTCGCGGACCCAGAACACCACGCGGTCGCCCTCCGCCCGAGCGCCCACCTCGCAGACGGAGTCGTCGGGCGAGTACTTCATCGCGTTGTCGAGCAGGTTCTGGATGACGCGGCCGAGCAGCTGGCGATCGGTGTGGATCACGGGCAGGTCACCCGGGATCGCCAGCGCCACCCGCCCTGGAGGCGTCCCCAGCCCCTCGACGACCTCGCGCACCAGGTCCTCGAACAGCACGGGCCCGGTCTGCAGCGGCAGCTGCCGATTCTCGATCCGCGACGCCGTGAGCAGGTTCTCGACCAGTCGGAGCAGCCGGTCGCCCTGCCGGACCATCCGCTCGAGGAACTCCTTGCGCATCGCCGGGTCCTCCGAGAACTCGGGGTGCTGCAGGGTCTTGGCGTAGCCGATGAGGGCGGTGACGGGCGTACGGAGCTCGTGCGAGACGACCGCCACGAACTCACCCTTCATCCGGTTGAGCTCGCGGAGCTGGGGCGCGGCGTCCTCCCCGTCGGAAAGCTCCTCCAAACGCCGGGCCTGCTGGGCCAGGGTCGCGCGCTGCCGCTCCACCTCGGCGGCGAGCTCCCTGGTGCGCTCCCGCAGCCGCCACGTCCGTCGGGCCACGACCCCGATCGCGACCGCCAGGGCTACCGCGGCCCCGACCACCACGACGACCAGACCTCCGCTCACCGCTCCTCCATCGATGTGCGAGCCGACGCACCCGCGAGCCTACCCCAGCGCGTCGCCCCAGCCCCGCAGGGCCGCGCGTGGGCCTCCCGGCGGGGGAGCCCGCCGCCGTCCGGCCCCGCCGGCCCCTCGGTGCCGGCCCGGTCCCTCTCAGGGGGGGCGCCGTCCCGGCTCAGGAGGGGCCGCCGCCCCGGTCCAGACGCTCGCGGGCGAGGCGCCGGGCGTTGTGCCGCTCGAGCGCGGTCTTGGAGACGGGGGTGGCCCGGACCCCCAGCGTGCCGGTCTCCTCGAACAGGATCGACCGCACGGTGTCCGCCTGCTCGGGGGCGCACAGTACCGAGACGGTCACCGCGGGGCGGCCCTTCTTCATCACGATCGGCGTGAGCCAGGCGTCCTGCGCCCCGGCGGCCAGCAGCCGTTCGAGCACGAACCCGTGCACCTCGGGGTTGACGTCGTCCACGTTCGTCTCGAGCACCAGCTCCTCCGTGGCTCGCGCCGTCGGGAACGGCTCCTGCGCCTCGGCGTCCTCCCCGATCAGGACGCGGAGCACGTTCGGGACGTCCAGTGGATGGGTGCCGGCGCCGTACCCCGCCGAGGACACCCGCATCCGGGGGAGGTCGCCGTAGCCCTCGACCGTGGCCGCCAGGATCGCCGCCCCGGTCGGCGTCGTGAGCTCGAACGGCACGCCCATCGAGAACAGCGGGGCACCCCGCAGCAGCTCGACCACGGCGGGCGCGGGGATCGGCATCGCGCCGTGCTCGGTCCGGGTCATGCCCATGCCGGTGGGCACGGGCGAGGCCAGCACGCGCTCCACGCCGAGCATCGTGAGCGCCAGCGACGTCCCAACGATGTCGACGATCGAGTCCACCGCGCCCACCTCGTGGAACGTCACGAGCTCGATCTCCTTGCGGTGGATCCGGGCCTCGGCCTCGGCCAGGCGGCGGAAGATCCGCTGGGCCCGCTGCGCGGCCTCGGCCGGGAGGTCGGATCCGTCCAGGAGCGCGCGGATGCTCGAGTACGTCCGGATGACCCCGGCCGCGGTGGTGCGGACCTCCACACGCTTGGCCCCGATGCCCTGGCGGTCGACGTCCTGGACCTCGAGCTCGAAGGGGCCGAGGGGCAGGCGGGCCAGGCTCGCCCGGAGCTCGTCGGCGTCGGCGCCGGCGTCGATCAGGGCGGCCAGGGCCATGTCGCCGGCGATCCCGGCCACGCAGTCGAAGTAGGCGATCCGCATCGGGTCTCAGGCTGCCTTCCGCCGGACGATCCGGTGCGCCACCAGGGCCGCCCCGAAGCCGTTGTCGATGTTCACGACGCAGACGCCCGGCGCGCATGCGTTCAGCATCGCGAGCAGCGCCGCGAGGCCCTCGAACGCGGCCCCGTAGCCCACGCTGGTGGGCACCGCCACGATCGGGCTGCGGGTGAGGCCGGCCACCACCGACGGCAGCGCCCCCTCCATGCCCGCCACCACCGCGACGGCGTCGGCGGCGTCGAGGCGCGAGCGATGCTCGAGCACGCGGTGCAGCCCGGCCACGCCGACGTCGACGATGCGCTCGACCTCGAGGCCCAGCGCGTCGGCGGCCTGGGCCGCCTCGTCGGCCACCGGAAGGTCGGAGGTGCCGGCCGAGACCACCGCGAGCGAGCCGAGGGCGGCGTCGACCTCGGCCCGCCGGACCACGATCAGCCG
>JBHGAT010000101.1:0-6525 GCA_041946645.1 Candidatus Velamenicoccus archaeovorus
CCGATCACGATCGCGAAGGTCCCGTACGTGGTGCTCGCGTTCCGGAGCTGGTGGCTGAGGTAGTAGCCGCCCACGACCTGGAGGATCCCCCAAGCGATGGCCGCGGCGACCGCGCCCGGCAGGACGTCGCGCCAGGACACGTCGGCGTCGGTGAGGAGCTTGAACGCCAGCAGGAAGACCGTGAAGTTCAAGGACAGCGAGATCGCGACGCCGCCGACCCGGAGCGGCCCGGGGACGTCCGGACCGGTACCGACGCTCCCGGCGAACGCGGCGATCACGCTGGCCGTCCCCAGGATGCCCAGCATCAGCAGGGCCCGCAGCGTCGACCAGGGCAGCCCCCGCTGACGGACCGCCGGCACGTCCCAGATGTGGTTCATCGCCGCCTCGAGCGCCTTGACGCCCGCCAGCCCCGCCCACAGCGCGGCGGCGATCCCGATGCCGAGGGCCAGCCCGCTCCCGCCGATCGTCCCGATGCTCCGTCGGATGTCGTCGCCGATGATCGGGAACTGCGACAGGATGCCGTTCACGATCCGTTCGCGCAGGCTCGGGTCGCCGGAGGCCACGATGCCCAGGACCGTGACCAGCACCAGGAGCAGCGGGAAGAGCGAGAAGAAGCCGTAGTAGGCCACCAGGGCCGCCAGGCTCCCCGCCTTGTCGTCGCCGAACTTCTTCATCACCGCGAACGGCACGGCGAGCACCACGTACCGCTGCTGGAACCGATCGAGCCAGGCCAGGACGCGTCTCACGCCGGGTGCCTACCCTCCGGATCGGCGCGCCTAACCCCGGATGTTCCCTTGCTACAGTTCGGACCGTGCAGCGCCCGCACGATCCGCACGACGCTCCGCGGGCCGAGCCGGAGCCCGCCTCCCGGGGGAGCGGTCACGACCTCTCGCCCCTGTTCTCGCGCCGCCGGTTCCTGAAGACCTCCGCGCTGGCGATCGCCGGCGCCACCCTGTACGCCTGCACGGGCGGAGGCCGGAAGCGGCCGGTCGTCACGCCCAGCGCGACGGCGTCCGTCACGGCCACCGACACGCGCTGGCCGATCAAGCGTGTCGTGTACGTGATGCCCGAGAACCGGAGCTTCGACAACCTGTTCGGGAGGTATCCGGGCGTGAACGGCGCCACCACCGGGATCAAGTTCGGCGAGGAGGTGCCGCTCACGCGCTGCCCGTCGTGGCTGCCCGGCGACCTGCCCCACGACCGGGCCGCGTTCCTCAACAGCGTGGCCGGCGGCGCGTACGACGGGTTCGCGACGGGCCAGTTCGGGGACCCCTGGGCCTACACGACGTTCGAGGAGCGGGACGTGCCCGTGTACTGGCAGTACGCGCGCGACTACGTGCTGTGCGACCGCTTCTTCTGCTCGGTGGGCGGGCCGTCGTACCCCAACCACCTGTTCTTCGTGGCCGGGCAGTCGGGCGGCGTGATCGACAACCCCGAGAACATCGAGGTCCGGCAGGACGAGCACGGCACCTTCAAGAGCTGGGGATGCGACGCGGTGGGGGAGGACGTGTTCGTGTTCGTGAAGGACGAGCACGGGAACCTCACCAAGCACGACACCTGCTTCGACTTCCGCACGGTGCCCGAGCAGCTCGAGGAGATCGGGGTGAGCTGGGCGTACTACTCGGCGAGCCCGTACCAGCCCGGGTACTTCTGGAACGCGCTCAACGCGATCTCTGGCGTGTTCCACACGGACCTGTGGCGGCCCGAGCGCATCCGCCCGGTCGACCGGATCGTGCAGGACATCCGCGAGGACAGGCTGCCCGCCGTCACCTGGGTCACGCCGCGGTTCGAGCTCTCGGGGCACCCGCCCGAGAGCACGTGCTTCTCGCAGAACTGGCTGGCCGGCATCGTGAACGCGGTGATGGAGAGCGAGGCCTGGCAGCACACCGCGATCTTCATCGCCTGGGACATGTGGGGCGGGCTGTACGACCACGTGCCGCCGCCCGTGGTCGACCAGGTGGGGTACGGCTTCCGCGTGCCGAGCCTCGTCGTCTCGCCCTACGCGAAGAAGGGGTACGTCGACGACGCCGAGGCGGACCTGTGCGCGCCGCTCAGGTTCATCGAGGACAACTGGGGGCTGCCGTACCTGACGCCGAGGATCGAGCGGAGCCACGACTTCGAGCACGTCTTCGAGTTCGGGAGGAAGCCCCGTACGGACGCCCGGCCGGCACCCCGGATCGGGACCTGCTACGGGACCCCGTGGGACTACCCGGGCGACAGCTACCCGGGCTGGCCGCCGGGCACCGAGCCCGACCCCAGCCACTTCGTCTGAGGCGGAGGACCCAACCGGGTCACCGGCACCTTCCGCGCGGGTCGGTGTCCGCCGTCCGCCGTCCGGTCAGGGACCGAGCGGGGCGCTCGGGATCTTGCGCGCGTGCACCGGGAGCCAGAAGTCCACGGACGTCCCCGCTCCCTCGGCTCCGTGGATCCTGAACCACCCCCCCGCGAGCTCGGCCCGCTCCCGCATCGTCGTCAGGCCCAGATGTCCGATCGAGCCGTCGTCGATGGTGTCGGCTGGGAGGCCGACGCCGTCGTCCTTCACCACGACGCGCAGTCCCTCATCCGCCGCGCTCAGCGACACCCGAACGCGGCGCGCGCGCGCGTGCTTGCGAACGTTGGTCAGAGCCTCCTGCACGATGCGGTAGGCGATGATCCGCGGATCGACGGGCGGCTCCGAGACGAGTTGGTTCTCGATGGACAGCTGGACGTCCTGGACCAGGGCGGACCGTTCGGCGAACTGCGCGATGGCTCGGGCCAGGCCGTCACGATCGAGCGCCGGTGGGCGCAGCTCGAACAGCAGGAGGCGCAGGCTCCGGATCGACGCCCGGACCGTCTCCGCCAGCTGGGCCAACACCTCCAGGTCGCCCGGGTCCTGGACCCGTCGCCGGAGGAGCTCCAGCCGCATCAGCACCGCCGACATCTTCTGAACGGGATCGTCGTGGATGTCCCCCGCGATCCGAAGACGTTCATCCTCCTGTGCCTGAACCAGCCGTGAGAGGAGAGCCCGACGCTGCCGGTCGGTCGCACGCAGATCGTCGATGCTCCGCCGGAGGTCTCGCGTGCGCTCGTCGACGATCGCCTCGAGGTGCTCGTTCTGGATCCGCAGCTGCAGGTGCAGGAAGTGCATCCGGAGCAGGTTCCCGATGCGGAGGAGGACCTCCACCTGGTCGAAGGGCTTGGTCAGGAAGTCGGTTGCCCCTGCGGAAAGGCTCCGGTGCCTGGCCTCGATCGTGGTGTCGGCCGTCAGCACGAGGATGGAGAGATCGACGTCGGGGCCGGCCCGCTCCCGGATCTCCTCCATGACGGCGTACCCGTCCACGTGCGGCATCAGCAGGTCGAGGAGCACCAGGTCCGGCTCGAAGGTCGCTACCAAGCCGAGCACCTCACGGGCGTCGGTGGTGCTCCTGACGTTCGCGTACCCCCCCTGATGGAGGATCCGATCGAGGAGCCGGATGTTGGCAGGCTCATCGTCCACCACGAGGAGACGGGCGTCCTTGGGATCTCCGGACGAGCCGCTCGCCTCTGCTTGCCGGTCCATCCGCTGGCTCATCCGCTGGCTCCCGTCTCGACCGCGGTCCGCTCCAGTGCCGCGTCGATGACCCGGAGGGTCCGGTCCACGTCGATGGGCTTGGTCAGGCAATCGCGTGCGCCGGCCGCCACCAGGGCGCGAGCCAGACCGTGATCCGCGGAGATGACCACGACCGGGATCCCCGCGGTCGCCGGATCGGACGTGAGCTGACGGAGCACGTCCTCGCCCCTCATGTCGGGCAGGTGCAGGTCGAGGAGGATCATGTCGGGAGCGTGTTGGCGCGCGAGGTCGATCCCCAGGTGCGCTTGCATCGTCGAGATCAGCCTCACGGAAGGGCGGCGCGCGAGGATCCGCGCCATGAGCCGCAGGTTCGGCACGTTGTCCTCGATGTAGAGGACCGTTCGGACCGTGGCTGCCGAACCGGCGGCGCCGGGGTCAGGCCCGTCGGGCACGTTCGGGGGCGACCCGACCGTCGCGAGCTCGACCGTGAACGTGCTTCCCGCACCGACCTCCGTGGTCACCCCGATGGTGCCGCCCATGGCTTCCACCAGCATCTTGCTCAGGGCCAGACCGAGACCGATGCCTCGCTGCTGGGTGGACCCTGCGCCGAGTCGCTCGAAAGGCGAGAAGAGCCTGTCCAGGTGCTCGGGCCTGATGCCCAGGCCCGTGTCGGCCACACGCAGGGTGACGGTCTCCTGGGAGCCCTCGCAGGACACGGTGACGGCACCCCGCTCGCGGTTGTACTTGACCGCGTTGGAGAGGAGGTTGAGGAGCACCTGCCCGAGGCGCTGCCGGTCGGCCATGAGGAAGCGCGGGCCGCCTTCGGTCTCGGTCCGCAGCTCGACGCCCCGTGCGCGGGCGAGGGGCGAGATCAGTCCCATCGCCTCGTCCACGACCTCCTCGATCGAGACCGGCTCGATCGAGAGGGTCAGGCGCCCGGAGTCGATCCGCGAGATGTCGAGCACCTCGTTCACGACCTCGAGCAGGTGCCGGCCCGCGCTGAGGATCTCCTCGACGCTCGCGGCGTCGTCGACCGGGAGGGACGACGACTGCAGGAGCTGACCGAATCCGAGGATCGCGTTGAGCGGCGTCCGGAGCTCGTGGGAGGCCCGCGACAGGAACTCGCTCTTCGCCCGGTTGGCGTTCTCCGCCTCCATCTTGGCCTTGGCCAGCCCTTCCACGGCGAGGTGACGCTCGGTGATGTCGAGGGCGGCGCCCGTGAATCCCGTCAGCTCGCCGCCCTCGTCCATCTCGGGCCGGAGCACGATGTAGAACCACCGATACGTCCCGTCCTTGCGGCGGAGCCTCCGCACGGATCGGCTCGGAGCGAGCATGTCTTCGTCCCCCTCGTCGGCAGGCCGGTCGGCTCCATCGTCGGGGTGCAGCCGCTTCTCCCAGAAGCCGGGAACGTCGACGATCTCGTCCGGCCGGTAGCCGAAGACCTCCTCGACGTTGGGACTGACGTACGTGATGCTGTGCTCCGGCACGCGGGTCCGGAAGATCACCGCCGGGCTCGCGTCGATCACGTTCTGGAGGAAGGCGCGGGCCTCGGCGAGCTCGTCGGTCCGTTGGTGGACCCGTTGCTCGAGCTCCGCGTTCAGCGTCGCGATCTCCTCCTCCGCCCGCTTGCGCGCGGTGATGTCGCTCACGAAGCACACGATGAGCGGACCTCCGGCGACCTCCTCGGAGGGGACCGTGCTCAGCGACACCTCGGCGGGGAAGACGGAGCCGTCCTTCCGAGCCGCGAGCAGGTCCCGTCCATGCCCCATCGGCCGGGTGACGGGGGCCGCGAGGTACCGCTCTCGATAGGTCTCGTGCGATGCGCGGAGCTGCTCCGGGATGAGGTCCTCGGCCCGGCGGCCGACGAGCTCCTCCACCGGGTAGCCGAAAAGCCGTTCGGCCCGGTGGTTGGCCAGGACGACGACCCCGTCCGCGTCGAAGACCAACACGGCGTCCGGCGCGTTCGCGAGCAGGGCGCGGAACCGGGCCTCCGAGCGACGGACGGCCTCCTCGGCCGTCTTGGCGGCGGTGATGTCGTAGATGACGCCGTGGCTGAAGACGGGAGCGCCGGCCTCGTTCCGGAACAGGGCCGCCTCGTTGCGGACCCACACGACCCGTCCGTCACGGGTGATGACGCGGAACTCGACCGAGAACGGCTCCCCGGTCTCCAGGTGGCGCACCGTGGCGGCGAGCTCTCGCACCCGATCCTCGGGATGGACCACGGTCGTCCAGAGCTCCGGATCTCCCACGAACCGATCCGGCTCGTAGCCGAACAACGAGCCGAACTGCGGGCTCGCGTAGATCGTGCGGAACCCCGAGGGATGCTCGGGGTCGGGGACGTCCACGTAGGTGACGGCAGGGATCTGCTCCACCAGCAGGCGGTACTGCGCCTCCGCCCGCGCCAGCCGATCCTGCGTCCTCCGCAGACCCTTGATGAGCTGCCATACGCGTGCCTCGGCCAGGAGGAACAGGGCCACCGAGATCAGCGCGAGGTCACGGACATCCGATCCCGCTTCTAGGGTGACGACCAGGATCGCCGAGGGCACCAGCGCGACCACGGCCACCACGGGCACGCGCCACCGCGGGGCGGGGGGGTCGACCTCGCCGGGTGGGTCCGTGAGCCGCCGCATCGAGGGATGGAGAGCGGCTGCGCCCAGCAGGGCGTACGAGACGATCCACCCGGGGAAGGCGACGCTGCGCACCGAGAAGGTGCCCTGCGCCAGGGTCGCGATGTACGTGGAATCGGACAGGAACCGTGTCGCGATGGCGCTCGCGAGGAGGGTGCAGGCCCACGGTGGTCGCCCCGGCTCGAAGAGCATCCGGACGACCGTGCCCAGGAGCAGGAGGTCGACGGCGGGATACGCGAGCGACACCACCCCGGCGGCGGTCGGCAGCGTCGCGTCGTGCAGACGGGGGTCCAGCAGGAACACCCATGAGAGCACGCCGATCCCACCCGTGAGGATGGCGGCGTCGAGCAGCCGCCCGCGGTCCGGCAC
>JBHGAT010000102.1:0-7313 GCA_041946645.1 Candidatus Velamenicoccus archaeovorus
TGGGGCCGGCAGGCTCACGCGGCGGCCCCCATCCGCTCCGCGGCGCGCAGGCGGGCGCTGCGGGCCCGCGGGTTGCGCTCGATCTCCCCGGGCCCGGGACGCAGGGGCTTCCTGGTGAGGACCTCGAGCCGCTCGTCGTCGGCGAACGTCCGCTTGACGATGCGGTCCTCGAGCGAGTGGTACGCGATCACGACGATGCGGCCACCGGGAGCGAGGATGCCCACCACCCGAGGCAGGGAGGCGGCGAGCTCCTCGAGCTCCCGGTTGACCGCGATCCGGAGCGCCTGGAACGTCCGGCGCGCGGGGTGGGGGCCGCCCCGTCGCCCTCCAACGGCGCTCGCGACCACGCGGGCCAGCTCGTCGGTGGTCCGCAGCGGCGAGCGTGCCCGCGCCCGGACGATGGCGGCCGCCACGCGCCGGGCTCGATGCTCCTGTCCGTACTCGGAGACGATCCGGGCGAGCTCGATCTCGGGAGCGGTGTTCACGAGGTCCATCGCGCTGGTCGTTCCGGTCTCGTCCGAGCCGCCCATCCGCATGTCGAGCGGGCCGGGCCGGCGGAAGCTGAAGCCCCGATCCCCCCGTTCGAGCTGCATCGAGGAGACCCCGAGGTCGTAGAGCACGCCGTCCGCGCTGGGTGGGAGCGGGGCCTCGGAGAACCGCGCCCGGACCGATCGGAACCGGTCGCCGTAGCCCGCCAGCCGATCCCGGGCCAGACGCAGGGCCTCGGGGTCGCGGTCGACCGCGAGCACCCGCCGGACCCCCGAGGCCAGGAGCGCCTCGGCGTGCCCCCCGGCACCGACCGTCATGTCCACCACCGTCCCTCGGCCGCCGAGGAACCGGAGCACCTCGTCCACCATGACGGGCTCGTGTCCGGGCTCCCGCCCTGCGTCCGCCATCCGGCTCCTCCGCCGCTCATCCCAGGAAGCGCATCGCGAGCAGCCCGAGGCCGACGTACGCGGCCACCCCGATGGCGGACCCCAGGATCAGCGAGAGGCTCTGGCGCACCTCCCGGAACAACGCACCCTTCACCGTCTGCCTCCCACGTCCAACGTCCCGGCCTGATACGCACCGCCGTGGGCCTGCTCGTAACGCTCGTGGGTCTCCCGGTCCCAGATCTCCATCCGGTCGTAGACGCCGACGACGACGGCCTCCCGGGTGATGCCGACCTCCCCTCGGAGCCGCTGCGGGATCAGCAAGCGACCCTGGGCATCGAGCTCGACGGGCTCGGCCTTGCCGAAGAACATCCGGGCGTAGGCGCGGCCGTCGCCGTCGGAGAGGGGGAGGTCGCGCACCTCACGGCTGCGCTGCTCCCACTCGGCCCTGGGGAAGCAGAAGAGGCAGCCGTCCTGGCCCAGCGTGAGCACGGCCCCGTCGGCCAGCGCGTCGCGGAACCGGCCGGGCAGGCTGATCCGCCCCTTCGGGTCGAGCTGATAGCTGTGCGTGCCGAGCAGTTCGGCCACGCGTCCTCCCCGTCTCCTCCACTATGCCCCACTCTTATGCCACTGACCCTCCACCAAGTCAAGCGACGAGCGTCAAGAAGGGTCAACGGATGTGAAGAAGGGTTAGCGAGCGAGGTGCCCGAACGCGCCCCGGGACCGATCGACCCGGAACGTCAGGCCAGGTACGGCTCCCACTCGGGCTCGAGGCGCCCGAGCGAGAGGCGGAACCCGTCGGCCGGAGCGGCGGGCCGTCGAGCCAGGCGCATCCCCGTGTCCTCGGGACGCCGGTTCTCCTTGCGAGCGTTGCACCGGCGGCAGGCCGCGACCACGTTGTCCCAGGTGTGCGTGCCGCCCTTGGACCTCGGCACCACGTGGTCGAGGTTCTCCGCCGGGGCCCCGCAGTACTGGCAGGTCCAGCCGTCCCGGGCGAACACCGCCCGCCGCGTGAGGGGGGCCTCGGCACGGTACGGCACCTTGACGAAGTAGCGGAGCCGGACCACCGAGGGGGCCTCCAGCTGGATCCGCTCCGCATGGAAGACCATGCCGTTGGACACCAGGACTTCAGCCTTGTCCTTCAGGACGAGGACCACCGCGCGCCGTGCGGTCACCACCGCCAGCGGCTGGTGCGACGCGTTCAGTACGAGGGCTCGTCCCATGGTCAGGGTTGAAGCGAGTATAGCGAGCACGGTCGGCGAACCCGCCCGAGGTGCTTGCATCGCGCGAATCCCAGCGGTGTAATCCGGACCGAAGGCGGCGGGGACCCGTCCCGAGATCAGGACGCCTGGAGTAGCGAAAAAGGGGCCGCGCGGGGCGTCCAGCAACTCGGATACGACCTCGCCGCCTTCGCGTGCCCACGGCCATGGCAAGAACGCGGAAGGAACCGCCGCCGGTCCGCGTACGTATCCCCGATAAGATGGAGGTCCGCGCCGGGGAGGTGGTCGTGGAGACTCGTGAGACCTCGCAGGACTGGCAGCGATTCGCCGAACGCTTCCGTCAGATCGAGGAGAACGTCGAGAAGGTCGTCCAGGGCAAGCACCGCGAGATCCGACTGGCGCTGGGAACGCTGGTCGCCGAAGGACACGCCCTGATCGAGGACGTCCCCGGGGTCGGGAAGACGATGCTCGCCAAGGCCATCGCCCGATCGATCGACTGCTCGTTCCGGCGGATCCAGTTCACCCCCGACCTGCTCCCCACGGACATCACCGGCGTGAACGTGTTCAACCAGGAGCGGGGCGACTTCGAGTTCAAGCCCGGGGCCATCTTCGCCAACATCGTCCTCGGGGACGAGATCAACCGGGCCAGCCCCAAGACGCAGTCGGCGCTGCTGGAGTGCATGGAGGAGCGGCAGGTCACGATCGACACCGAGACCTACCAGCTCGGTCAGCCCTTCATGGTGATCGCCACGCAGAACCCGATCGAGCACGAGGGCACCTATCCCCTGCCCGAGGCCCAGCTCGACCGGTTCATGATGCGGATCGCGATCGGCTACCCCTCCGCCGACGTCGAGACGGAGATCCTGGCCACCCACGGGGTGCGCTCCACGCTCGGCGACATCGGTCCGGTCACCGACGCGCTCGGGGTACGCGGGATGATCGACCAGGCCCGCCGGGTCCACGTCTCCGAGCCGGTCCGGCGCTACATCGTGGACATCGTCGAGGCCACGCGGTCGCATCCCGACGTCTACCTCGGCGCCAGCCCCCGGGCATCGATCATGCTCCTGCGAGCCTCACGAGCCATCGCGGCCGCCGAGGAGCGCGACTACGTGATCCCGGACGACGTGAAGGGGCTCGCGGTCCCGGTGCTCGCCCACCGGGTCATCGTCACCGCCGACGCGGTGATGAGCGGCCGGACCACCGGCACCATCCTGGAGGAGCTCCTCCAGGAGGTCCCGGTGCCGGTCTCCGGGAAGGCCTGAGGTGCCCTCGGGCCGGGGGGTCCTCGTCTTCGTCGCCGGCGTCGGGCTCTGGCTGGCCGCACGGATCGCCGGCTCCCCGGCCCTGCACATCGTGGCCGTGGGCCTGGTGGTCCTGCCGTTCGCCGCGGCCCTGTTCGCGCGGTGGGGTCGGCAGCACCTCTCGGTGCGGCGGCGCGTCTCCGACCAGCGCGTTCCCCCCGGACGGCGGGTCACCGTCGAGCTCGAGGTCGAGAACGAGGCGCCGACCGCCACCTCGTTCCTGCTGCTCGAGGACCACGTGCCCTCGGCGCTCGGCCGGCCGGCCCGCCTGGTCGTGGCCGGGATCCCGCCGCGGGGCAAGCAGCGCGCGTCGTACTCGCTGGTGGCGCAGTCACGCGGGCGGTATCAGCTCGGACCGCTCACGGTCGACGTGGCCGATCCGTTCGCCCTCACCCGGCTGAGGATCGAGTTCGACCACCGCGACGAGCTGGTGGTCACGCCCGAGATCGAGGAGCTCGAGCGCGGCCCGACCTCGCCCTTCGGCGTGGCCAGCGGCCTGTCGATGGCCCGGCACCTGTTCCGCACCGGCGAGGAGTTCTACACGATGCGGCCCTACCAGCAGGGGGACGACCTGCGACGCATCCACTGGCCGAGCGTCGCCCGCAGCGGCCAGCTGATGATCCGCCAGGACGAGTCGACCCGCCGGTCGACCGCGGTCCTGTTCCTCGACACGCGCGAGTCGGCGGTGGGCCAGACCCACGGCCCCGCGTTCGAGAGGTGCGTGTCGGCGGCGGCCTCGGTGGGCGTGCTGCTGGCCAGGTACGGGTTCTCCATCCAGCTCGCCACGTCGCAGAGCCACCCCGTCCCGATGACCGAGGACGCGTTGCTGGAGGCGCTGGCGGGGATCTCGCACCACACGTCGCGAGCGCTGTCGGGTGGGCTCACCCGGCTCCGCAGCGCCGCGGCGGCCGACACCACGCTGGTGATCGTGACGGCGCCCCCCCCGCCCTCCGAGCTCACCTCGCTGGTCCGTGCGGGGGTCGCGTTCGGCCCCAAGCTGGCGATCCTCGTGTACCCGGTGGACCCGGACACGCTCCCTCCCGAGCGGCAGTCGCAGCTCGAGGGGCGAGCGTCCGCCGCCCGGCTCTCGCTGTCGCGGGCCGGGTGGGAGGTCCTGGTCCTGCCTCCGTCCGGAAGGCTGCGTGAGGTATGGCAACGAAGCAGGACGACGCGTCCCGCGCTCAGCGGCTGATCGCGCTGGGGGCCGTCGCCCTCCTGGGCGTGGCGACGGCCCTCGCCTTCGCTCGGGTCTTCGTGGGGCACGCGGCGACGTGGAAGCTCCTGGGGGCGGCGGCCCTCTCGCTGGGGGTGGCCGCGCTGCTGGAGCGCCGGAGCCTCCTGCTGGCCACGCTCGCGAGCGCCGTGCTCCTGCTGGTGACCGTCGGCCTGCTGGTGTTCCCCAGGACCACCTGGTACGGCCTGCCGCTCGGGGAGACGGTGTCCGCGATCCGGACCGCGCTGGGCCGGGTCGGCGAGCAGGCCCGGGTGCAGGTGGCCCCGACGCCGCCGCTGCCGCCCCTCCTGCTGGCCGGGGTCACGGCCGTGTGGACGGCGGTGTTCTCCGCACACGCCCTGGCCATCCGCGCGGGGAGCCCGCTGCTGGCGATCCTCCCGCCGGTGGCGCTGGTCGGGTTCGCGGACACGGTGCTCGAGGACGGCGCCCGCCCCGGCTACGCGCTGCTCTTCCTCGGCGCGGCGCTCCTGGTCGTGTTCCTGGACGGTCTCCGGAGGATCCGCCAGTGGGGCCCGATCTGGACCTGGCACGGCCGAGAGCGCGCGGTCAGCCACGCCGCGACCGCCGGGGCGCGGAAGGTCGCGCTGGTGGCCGTGGCCGTGGCCGCGCTGGCGCCGGGGATCCTCCCGGGGTTCCGGTCGGGCGCGCTGGTGGACTTCTCCACGTCGGAGGGGGACCCGCTGCACCTCGACCCGTTCGTGTCGATCAAGGCGCAGCTCAAGGAACGCACCCCGATCGACCTGTTCACCGTGACGTCGGTGGACGACGAGGGCGCTCCCGTCTCCACCTACTGGCGGCTGTACGCCCTCGACCGGTTCGACGGCGTGACGTGGAGCAGCTCGGACCCTCGCGGCGCGCAGGGCCAGGTGATGCAGACCCCCGCCACGTTCCCGCTGTTCGTGGCGGGCGACGTCCCCACGGTGCACCAGACCTACCGGATCCTGCGCGACATCCCCGACCCCTGGGTCCCGATGGCCTACCCGCCGCAGTCGCTCGATCTGCCGCTCGGGGCCATCCGCTACGACCAGGACCTGATCTCGGCCTCCGCCCCCGAGGACCTCGGCGCGGGGCTCGAGTACACCGTGACCTCCCGGCGGCTCCTGCCCACGCCCGAGCAGCTGAACCTCGTCGCGTTCGACACACCCCCGGTCTACGGGCGATACGCCGAGCCGCCCGCCAACCTGCCGCCCGAGGTGGCCGCGCTGGCCGCGAGGTGGACGCGCGACGCCCGGACCCCGTACGAGCAGGTCTACGACATCCAGCAGCACCTGCTGTCCCCACCGTTCACCTACAGCCTGGACGTGAACCCACGACCCGATCCCTCCGCGATCACGGACTTCCTCACCAAGACCCACCGGGGCTTCTGCCAGCAGTTCGCCACCACGATGGCGGCCATGGTCCGGGCGCTCGGCATCCCCGCCCGTGTCGCCGTTGGCTACCTGCCGGGCAAGCTGTCCGGCGACACGTTCACGGTCTCGACCCAGGAGGCGCACAGCTGGGTCGAGGTGCTCTTCCCGGGCTACGGGTGGCTGCCGTTCGATCCGACCCCCGGGCGCACCAAGCCACCCGAGCCGCCGGGCTCGTACCTCAACCCGGTCTCGGCATCGACCGGGGACGGGGGCACGGGGACGGGATCGGAGGGCGACATCACCGGCGGGACCACCAGCACGTGTCAGAACGGCCTGCCCGGTCAGCTGTGCAAGAGCGACCCCGTGCTGAACGACCCGACCCGCCGGGCCCGCGGCGGCCCCGTCTCGATCGGCCCCTTCGGCGCCGCCCAGGACCGGGGCGGGGTGCGCTTCTCCGACGGGCACCTCGCGCGGCTCACAGGCATCGCGGCCGAGGCCGCCTACTCGACGCGGCCGGTGGACGAGCAGGACGCACGGGGGGCGATCCGGGACGCCCGGGTGGCCATCAGGGATCTCCGCAGACAGGCCGGAGCGGTCAGGAGGATCGTCGGGATCTACCGGCCGGGACTCTGAGGCCCGGAGCCGGCCCGGATCAGGAGGTCAGCGACCGGTCTGCGCGTGCGCGGCCGCCTCGCGCAGCGCCCGGACGAACCGGTCCCGGTCCTCCCGGAACTGCCCCACCTTGGCGTCGACGCCGCTGGCGATCTCGTCGATCGCCACGAAGAAGGCCAGCTGTCCCTCCTTCAGCGCGTCCAGGATCTCCCCGCTCCGCCGGGCGATCTTGAAGACGCTCTGCCCGTCGGTGATCAGCTTGACCTCGGACAGGTGGCGGTCCAGCGAGGCGCGCCGGTTGAGGTAGTCCCAGGCCCGGCGGACGCGCTGCAGCGACATGCCGCCGTCGAGCAGCGACTTCACGACCTTGAGGGCCACGAGGTCGCGGAAGGCGTACAGGCGAGGCACGCCCGGGCGCCCCCCCGTGCCCTGGATCGAGGGCTTGACCAGACCGATCTGGTCCCAGTAGCGGAGCTGACGTGGCGTGCAGCCGGTGAACCTCGTCGCCTGGTGCGCGGTGAACCCCTCCATAGGACGTGCGCCCTCCGACCACCCGTCACGTGCCGATCTTCACGGCGGATCGCCGACGCGCGGGAAGGACCGACACGCGCTCAGCGTCACACCCCCAGGGGAAGTGAGCGCAGTTTTACTGCGGGACCGAGCGCGTGGCAAGCGCGCTGCACGTTCGCGTCGCGCGAGCACGGGTTCGCGAGGGACGATGCCGG
>JBHGAT010000103.1:0-6407 GCA_041946645.1 Candidatus Velamenicoccus archaeovorus
CGCAGGCGCAGGCGGCCGCCAAGGGCGAGGCGCACCCGACCGAAGGGGCCAAGGTCTAGCCGGTGCTCGACGTCAGGGCGATCCGGGAGGACCCGGAGCCGTTCCGAGCCGGGCTGGCCCGCCGCGGGCTGGCCGACGCCGTGGCCCGGATCCTGGAGCTGGACGAGCGCCGCCGCGAGCTGCTCGCGGAGGTCGAACGGCTCCGGGCCGAGCAGAACCGGCTGTCCCGGTCGATCGGACGGGCCCAGGGCGAGGAGCGGGAGCGGCTGATCGCGCAGGTGGCGGAGGTCTCGAGCGGGATCGGGGAGCTCCAACCCGAGCTCGAGCGGGCCGAGGCCGAGCTCGACGACGTGCTGGGCCGCACGCCGAACGTCCCGCACCCCTCGGCCCCCGACGGGTTCACCGACGAGGACGCCGTGGAGGTCCGCCGGCACGGCGAGCCGCCGTCGTTCGACTTCGAGCCGCGGGACCACGTCGCCCTGGGCGAGCTGCTGGGCGTGCTCGACACCGACCGCGGGGCCCGGACCAGCGGCTCGCGGTTCGTCTACCTGGTGGGGGACATCGTGCACCTCCAGTTCGCACTGGTCCGTCACGCCCTCGATACGGTCGGCCGGGCCGGGTTCGTCCCGGTGATCCCGCCGGTGCTGGTCCGCGAGGAGGCGATGTTCGGGACGGGGTTCCTGCCCACCGACGCCGTGAACATCTACGTGACCCGCGAGGACGACCTCTACCTGGCCGGCACGTCGGAGGTCCCGCTGGCCGCCCTCCGGATGGGCGAGATCGTCGACGAGGCCGAGCTGCCGCAGCGGTACGCGGGGTACTCGACGTGCTTCCGCCGGGAGGCCGGCTCGTATGGCAAGGACCTCGGCGGGATGTTCCGGGTCCACCAGTTCGACAAGGTGGAGATGTTCAGCTTCACGCGCCCCGAGGAGTCCTGGGACGAGCACGAGCTCATCCTGGCCACCCAGGAGCGGATCGTGCGATCGCTCGAGCTCCCCTACCGGGTCGTGAACATCGCGGCCGGCGATCTCGGCGGCGCGGCGGCCAAGAAGTACGACATCGAGGCATGGCTCCCCGGGCAGGGCCGGTACCGCGAGCTGACCTCCTGCTCCAACTGCACCGACTACCAGGCCCGGCGGCTGCAGGCGCGCCTGCGCCGGGCCGACGGGAGCATCGAGGTCCTCCACACGCTGAACGGGACGGCCGCCGCGGTGGGCCGCACGCTGATCGCGATCCTCGAGAACCACCAGCGGCGCGACGGGTCGGTCGAGCTCCCCGAGGTGCTCCACCCGTACCTGCCGCCTGCGGTGCGGGCCCTCCGGCCGGTCGGGTCGGCGGGCTAGCCGGGCGGGGAGCCCTCGGGGGCCGCGACGACGTCGGGCTCCAGGGCCATCTCGACGCCCGGTTCGGGCTCCGCGGCGATCCGCTCGAGGCGCCGCTGGAGGTCGCGCAGGTGCTCCTCGGCCTCCCGCCGATCGGTGACGTCCATGGCCACGCCGTGCCAGAACAGCGGGTTGCCGGCGTCGTCGCGGATCAGCTCCGCCCGGCTGTGGAGCCAGACCACCCGGCCGTCCTTGGCCAGGACGCGGTACTCGACGTCAAACGGCTCCCCGGTCTCCTCGCACCGGCGGTTGCGCTCCATCACCGCGTCCCGGTCCTCGGGGTGCAGCATGCGTCGCAGATGCCCGGGGTCGGACAGGAGCTCGTCGGGCCGGTAGCCGAGGATCGGCTCGCACTGCGGGCTGACGTAGACGAGGTCGAGCCGCTCCTCCGGCGCGACCGAGGGCAGCTCGATGTACGTGATGGCGGGGATCTGCTCGATCAGCGTGCGGTAGCTGCGCTCGGCCTCTCGGAGCTCCTGCTCGACGCGCTTGCGGCCGGACACGTCCACCATGACGCCCTGGACCATCCGGGGCCTCCCGTTCTCGTCGCGATCGAGCAACAGCCCTTGGTCGTGGATCCACACGGTGCGACCGTCCTTGGCGATCATCCGGTACTCGATGCTCCACGAGGTGTCGGAGCGCTCGAGCCCGTCGACGACCGCCCGCGCGCGTTCCCGGTCATCCGGGTGGAGCCGTTCGAACCAGAGCCCCGGGGTCGCCAGCCACTCCTCCGGCGTGTAGCCGAGCATGCCCTCGAGCTGGGGGCTGACGTACGGCTCCTCGATCCACCCGGCCTCGGGGTGGAGGTCCTTGGCGTAGATCACCGCCGGGATGTGCTCGGCGAGGGCCCGCAGCCGGCGCTCGGAGCGGCTGGCCTTGGCCTCGGCCTCCTTCCGGGTGGTGATGTCGAGCATGATCCCGTGGAACCGCAGGGGGCGGCCCTCGCGGTCGCGCTGGAGCAGCGTCGCCTCGTCCCACACCCACACCACGTGCCCGTCCCTGGCCAGGTACCGGTACTCCATCGAGAAGGGTTCGCCGGTGGCGATGGAGCGCTCGGTGGCGGCCAGCACCCGGTCGCGGTCGTCCGGATGCAGGCGGGACATCCACAGCTCCTCACGGCCCCATTCCTCGGGGGTGTAGCCCAGCATGTGCTGGATCTGCGGGCTCACGTACACGACCTCGTCCAGCGGTTGGTTGACCCGCCACACGTAGGTCACGGCCGGACCGCGCTCGGCCAGGAGCCGATACTGCTCCTCGGCTCGACGCAGCTCCGCCTCCGCCCGCTTGCGCTCGGCGATCTCGAGCGACATCATCTCGTTCGCCTCTTCGAGCTCGCTGGTGCGCTCCAGGACGCGCAGCTCGAGCTCGTCGCGCGCCGCTCGGAGCTCCTCCTCCTTCTCCTTCAGCTCCGTGATGTCGAGCTGCACGCCCTGCCAGTATCGGGCCCGGCCGGCCTCGTCGCGGACCAGCATGGCGACGTCGCGGAACCACACGGCCCGGCCGTCGGCCGCGATCAGCCGGTACTCGCGGCTCCACGGCCGGCCCGTCTCGTTGGCCAGGTCGTGGGCGGCCAGGGTGGGCTCGCGGTCGTCGGGGTGCAGGAGCTCCATCCAGATGTCGGGCTGGTCCAGCCACTCCTGTCGCGAGTAGCCCAGGGCCACCTCGACCTGCGGGCTCACGTACAGCGTCTTGCGGTCGTCGTCGGGAGCCACGACGTAGACGACGGCCGGGATGTTCTCGACCAGCGCGCGATGCAGCGCCTCGGATCGGCGCAGGGCGTCCTCGGCGGCCTTGGCGTCGGTGATGTCGTACATCAGCCCCTGGCGGTACCGGGGCCTGCCGTCGTCGTCGCGGACCAGGACGGACGTGTCGTGGACCCAGGCGACGCTGCCGTCGGGCCGCACGACGCGGTAGTCGGACGTGAACGGCTCCTGGCAGCGGTACGCGTGCTCCCACTCGCGGTCCACCCTGGGCCGGTCCTCGGGATGGATCGTCTCCGTCCACAGGTCGGGATCGGCCATGAGGGCCGCCGCCGATCGCCCGAACATCGGCTCGACCTGCGGGCTGACGTAGAGGGAGTTGGGCCGCGGCTCGTTCGTGTCGACGTACACGACCGAGGGGAGTTGCTCCACGAGCGTTCGGAACAGGGCCTCGCCGGCCGCGGGCACCTCTTCGGTCAGGAACGCGTCGAGCTCGGGATCCCCGCGCCTCACGGCGGACATCTTGCCTCCCGATGTGACCTGGCGGCAACGATGTGGCCAAGATCGGCTCGCCCCGAGCGCGGCGATGGTACCGTGCCCGCCGGGAGGGTGGCCGAGCGGACGAAGGCGGCGGTCTTGAAAACCGCTGGTCCCGTAAGGGGCTCCTGGGTTCGAATCCCAGTCCTCCCGCCATCTACCTGCGGATCCAGGCCCCCGCGAGCAAGCTGCGGATCCGCCGTGGCTTGCCTGGCCCCGGGCCGCCGGGGGCGACATCGAGCTCGTCGATCTGTCGAGGCTCCTCGGGGTCCGAAGCAGCCCCTGACGACCGAACGCGTCAGGGACAACGGGTCGTGATGCCGTGGCGGCACGGAGGTTCCGCAGTCCGAGTTTGATGAAGGCCTCGAGTGGGCCATCTTGGGCCACTCCTCCCGCCCCGAGCGGTTCCCTCCTCCACGCCTTCCGGCGTCAAGGCGGTGGTCATCCGGACCGATAGTCCCTGCGAGGGGCTATGACCGAGCACGCAACGCTGTCGGACCGCATCCGGCGGGAGGCCCGGGTCGTCGGGCTGCGCGACTTCCGCACGCCCACGCTGGAGGCGGTGGAGCACCGGCGGATGCAGCTCTGGGTCGTCACCACGGTCCTGCTCGTCGCGGTGAGCGCGGGGATCGCGTTCCTCACCATGCTGCCGCCCACGGCCCGCGACTGGCTCCCACCCGCCGGGATGCGCTGGGGGGTGGTCCTGCTCTCGGCGGCCTTCTGCTTCTACGCGATCGAGAAGGAGCTGCACCTGCATCGGCTGTCCCGGCTCCTCACCGACGAGCGGGTCCTCACCACGGCGCTCTCGAACCGTCTCCACGAGGTCTCCCTGCTCCTCGAAGCGGGCAAGGCGATGAACTCGGTGCTCGAGATCGAGGCCGTCCTCGAGGTGATCCTCCGGAGCGCCAGCGAGCTCCTCGACGGGCGGAGCGGCTCGATCATGCTCGTGGAGGGAGACGAGCTGGTGGCGGCGTGCGTGCGCGGGAACGACGCCGCCGTGGGCAGCCGCATCCCGATCGGCCACGGCATCGCCGGCCACGTCGCGCTCACCCGCGAGCCGGTGCTGATCGACGGCCAGCTCGACCCCGAGGACTTCCCCGGGTACGAGCGGCACGGGGACGACGTCGCGAGCGCGATGTGCGTGCCGCTCCTCAACCGCGGCAAGCTCCTCGGTGTCCTCAACGTGAACGCCGAACCGGAGCGCGTGTTCTCCGAGTACGACCTGCGGGCGCTCAGCCTGTTCGCCGAGCAGGCCGCCGGCGCCATCGCCAACGCCCGACTGTACGAGCGCGAGCGCACGCACGTGGCCGAGCTGGTCGAGCTCGACCGCCTGAAGACCGAGTTCGTGGACACCGTGACGCACGAGCTGCGCGGCCCGCTGACCGCGGTGCTGGCTGCGGCGGAGACGGCTCAGCGGCCCAAGACCCGTCACCTCATCGACGAGCTGCTGCCGATGATCGAGCGCAACGCCAAGAACCTGGCGGACATGCTCGAGGAGCTGCTGGCGTCGACGCGCCTGGAGCAACGACGCGGGCTCGAGCCCGTCACCGCCGTCGACCTGGCCGACGTGGCCCGAACGGTGGCGCACGACTTCGAGCTCTCGGGACGCCCGGTGGGCCTGGAGGCGCCGGACCGCGCCCTCGTGCTGGGCAGCGACGAGGGGCTCCGTCGCGTCGTGTCGAACCTCCTCGACAACGCCTTCAAGTACGGGCGGCCACCCGTCCGCGTCCGCATCGAGCCGTCGGGTCGGGGCGTCTCGCTGGCCGTCACGGACGCCGGCCCGGGCATCCCACCCGGGTCGCGCGAGCGCGTGTTCGACCGCTTCGCCCGGCTGGACGGCGCGTACGGCAAGCCCGGGCTCGGCCTGGGGCTGTCCATCGTCCGCGGGCTGGTGGAGTCGTTCGGGGGCTCCGTCGAGGTAGGCGACGGTCCCGACGGCGGGGCTTGCATCCGCGTGACCGTGCAGCCGGCCATCCCGGTCGAGGTGAACGCGTGAGCCTGCGGCGCCCTCGCGTGATCGTCGTGGAGGACGACCCCGACGTCCTGCTGTTCCTGCGGCTCAACCTGGAGTCGGCCGGCTACGACACGTCGCTCGCGGCCGACGGCTCCACGGCGATGCGGCGGATCGAGCACGAGCGGCCCGACCTGGTGATCCTCGACCTCATGCTGCCGCTGATGGATGGATGGGCCGTCCTGGGCGAGCTCCACGACCGGCCCGACGCGCCGAAGGTGATCGTCTGCTCGGCGCAGGGCGGCTCGAGCGAGCGAGCCCGCGCCCGCGGCCTCGGCGTCGTGGACTTCGTGGTCAAGCCGTTCGACATCCGCGATCTCCTGGCCTCGGTCCAGCGCGCGCTCGCCCCGCAGGGCGAGGCGGGCAGGCTCCTGCTCCCAGAGCTGGGGCTGCCCGGCATCGAGCCCGCCTGAGCCCCCGCCGGATCGCACGGGCCACCGGTCCGTATCCTTGGGTGCGATGGCTCCCGATCCGTCCCCGGACCGGTTCCTCCGCGCCTGCCGATCGCAGCCCGTGGACCGGACGCCCGTGTGGTTCATGCGGCAGGCCGGCCGGTACCTGCCCGAGTACCGGGCGGCCCGCGGTGACCGCGACATCCTGGAGGCGGTCCGGTCGCCGGATCTCGCCGTCGAGCTCACCTTGCAGCCGCTCCGCCGGATGGACCTGGACGCCGCGATCGTCTTCTCGGACATCATGGTGCCGCTGGCGGCGATCGGCGTCGGCGTGGAGGTTCGCCCGTCGGTGGGACCGGTGGTCGCCGAGCCGTTCCGCTCGGAG
>JBHGAT010000104.1:0-6360 GCA_041946645.1 Candidatus Velamenicoccus archaeovorus
GGTCCAGCTCGTCGATTCAGGCGTTCTGGGTCTTGCGCTCTCGGACCCGTTCGCGTTCGTCGGGGAGCTTGGCCACGGAGGCCCTCCTATTCCCACTCGATCGTGCCGGGGGGCTTCGAGGTGACGTCCAAGGCCACCCGGTTGACGCCAGGGACCTCCGCGATGATGCGGCTCGAGATCCGATCCACCAGCTCCTGCGGCAGGCGGGCCCAGTCGGCGGTCATCGCGTCCTCGCTGGTGACCGCGCGGATCACGATGGGGTGCTGGTAGGTCCGGCCGTCGCCCATCACGCCCACGCTGCGCACGTCGCCCAGCAGCACCGCGAAGGCCTGCCAGACCTCCCGCTCGAGACCCGACCGGCGCACCTCCTCGCGCACGATCCGGTCCGCCCCTCGGACCATCTCCAGCCGCTCCGCGGTGACCTCGCCGACGATCCGGACGGCGAGCCCTGGTCCGGGGAACGGCTGGCGCCACACGATCTCCTCGGGCAGGCCGAGCTCGGCGCCGACCTCCCGGACCTCGTCCTTGAACAGGTCGCGGAGCGGCTCGACCAGCTCGAAGGTCATGTCCGCGGGGAGGCCCCCCACGTTGTGGTGGCTCTTGATCCGGGCGGCCGTCCGCGAGCCCGACTCGATCACGTCCGGGTACAGGGTGCCCTGGACCAGGAAGCCCGCGCCGATCGGGGCCGCCGCCTCCTCGAACACCCGGATGAACTCCTCCCCGATCCGCTTGCGCTTGTCCTCGGGGTCGGTCACGCGCTCGAGCCGGGCCAGGAATCGGTCCGCCGCCTTCACGTGCACCAGCGGGACGTGGAAGTGGCTGCCGAACGTCTCCTCGACCTGCTCGGCCTCACCCTCTCGCAGGAGCCCCGTGTCCACGAAGACGCAGGTCAGCTGGTCCCCCACCGCCTTGTAGACCAGGAGGGCGGCCACCGCGGAGTCCACGCCGCCGGAGAGCGCGCAGAGCACCTTCCGGGCCCCGACCTGCCGGCGGATCCGCGCGACCGAGCGCTCGATCACGTTGGCGGACGTCCAGTCCGGGAGGAGGTCGCAGCCCTCGTACAGGAACCGCTTCATCACATCGAGACCCCGCGGGGTGTGGGCCACCTCGGGGTGGAACTGGACGCCGAAGAGCCCGCGCTCGCGGTCCTCCATGGCGGCGACCGGCGTCGAGCCCGTGTGGGCCGTGACCCGGAACCCCTCCGGGGCCCGCGTGACGGCGTCGCCGTGGCTCATCCAGACCTGATCCGTCGGCGGGAGGTCGCCCAGCAGGATGCCCGGCTCGTCCACCGCGAGCTCGGTGCGGCCGTACTCGCGGACACCGGTGGGAGCGACCTCGCCCCCGAGCGCGCGGCTCATGAGCTGGTGCCCGTAGCAGATGCCGAGGACCGGGATCCCGAGGTGGAAGAGCTCCGGGTCGACGTCGGGAGCGCCGGGCTCGTAGACGGAGGCCGGGCCGCCCGACAGCACGATCCCGGCGGGGCGCCGGGCCCTCAGCTCGGCCGTCGGCAGGTCGTGCGGCACGATCTCCGAGTACACGTGGCACTCACGGATCCGCCGGGCGATCAGCTGCGCGTACTGGGCCCCCAGGTCGACGACCAGGACCGGGCGCTCCGCGCTCACCTGGTCAGTGCCCCATCCCCACGCGCTGGGCCTGCTGGTACGTCTTGCCCTCGGTCTTGATGGACGGCGCGATCACCAGCTCGGCCTTCTGGAACTCGCGGACCGAGGCGTAGCCGGTGGTGGCCATCGACGTGGCCAGCGCCCCGAACAGGTTGAAGGTCCCGTCGTTCTCGTGAGCCGGGCCGACCAGGATCTCCTCGAGCGAGGCCACCTGCTGGGTCCTGACCCTCGCGCCCCGCGGGAGCGTCGGATGGAACGTGGCCATGCCCCAGTGGTAGCCGCGCCCCGGTGCCTCGTACGCGCGCGTGAGCGGCGAGCCGATCATCACGGCGTCGGCCCCACACGCGATGGCCTTGGCGATGTCCCCGCCGGTGCGCATGCCCCCGTCGGCGATCACGTGGCAGTACCGGCCGGTCTCCCGCAGGTGCTCCATCCGGGCCGCCGCGGCATCCGCGATGGCCGTGGCCTGGGGGACGCCCACGCCGAGGACCCCTCGCGTGGTGCAGGCGTTGCCCGGTCCCACGCCCACCAGCACGCCGATCGCGCCCGTCCGCATCAGGTGGAGCGCCGTCGTGTACGAGGCGCAGCCACCCACGATCACCGGCAGGTCGAACGACCGGATGAACTCCTTCAGGTTCAGCGGCGCGGTGTGGGTCGACACGTGCTCGGCGGAGACCACGGTGCCCTGGATCACCAGGACGTCGAGACCGGCCTCGAGCACCAGCTGCTGGTACCTCGACACCCGCTGGGGGGTGAGCGAGGCGCACGAGGTCACGCCGCCGTCCGCGATCTCCCGGATCCGCCGGCCGATCAGCTCCTCCTTGATGGGCTCCTGGTAGAGCTCCTGCATCCGGCGGGTGGCCTTCTCGTCGGGGAGCGAGGCGATCTCCTCGTAGACGGGGATCGGGTCTTCGTAGCGGGTCCAGAGCCCCTCCAGGTTCAGGCACGCCAGCCCGCCCAAACGCCCGATCTGGATCGCCGTGGCCGGCGAGACGGCCGCGTCCATGGCCGAGGCCATCATCGGAAGCGCGAACCGGTACGCGTCGATCTCCCAGGAGATGTCCACGTCGTCGGGGTCGCGCGTCCTCCGTGACGGGACGATGGCCACCTCGTCGAACCCGTAGGCGCGCCGGGCCGTCTTGCCGGCGCCGATCTCGATCTCCATGCATCTCCCCCGGATAGCGCGAGACGCCCACCCCCGCGGGTGGGCGTCTCGTCCCTACATGGATGGAAGGTACCACGGTCGGCCCACGCACCACGAGAGGCCGTCGGAGGTCGTTGCGTTCGCCGACGGCCGAACGGACAATCGGGCTCCGGCGGCTCGAGGGGAGGCCCTCCGTGCCAACACCGAGGCTCCAACGGGGGGTCTTCGGCTACAGGAAGAAGAGCGTCCAGGCGGCCCTGACCGAACGCGACCGGCTCGTGACCCGGGCCTCCGAGCAGGCGCGGACCGCCGCGGCCAGGGTCCGCGAGCTGGAAGCCGCCGTCCGCGACGCGGCAGCCCGGATGGCCGAGCTCGCGGAGCGGACGGCGCGGGCCGAGGAGGCGGCCGAGCGCTTCCGCGGCGAAGCCGACTCCGTGCGGGAGGCGGCCGAGCGTTCCACGGACGCCCTGGCCCGGGCGGCCCGGATGGAGCTCCAGGCCCGGACGGCCCGGGACGAGCTGGCCGAGGTGCAGGAACAGCTCCGGCTCACCCAGGCCCGGCAGGCCCAGCTGGAACGGCAACTCAACTCGGCGCGCTCGCAGGGGGGAGGAGGCACGGCGCCAGCCGATCGTCTGGTGGTCTCGGTCTCCGAGACCCCGGCGACGGCCGAGGACCTCGAGAAGGCCCGGGCCGCCGCGGACCGGGCGGTGGGCAAGATCGTGGAGGCGGCGCGGGTGCGAGGCGAGGAGGAACTGCGGCGGCTCGAACGGGTCCGCGGGGCCACCCAGGTCGAGATGGACCGGTGGTCGACCTGGCGGGACCGGTTCTCGCAGGCGATCTCCGACCTCCGGTGGGCACTCGCCGACGCGCTCCGCAGCGTCGACGAGCTCCGCGAACGCCTCGGCGGCACCCCCGAGACCGCCGACCGAGCCCTGAGTGAGCTGGACCGACGGCTCGATCATCTCCGTCAGGTCGCCGCGGACATCCCCTCCGAGGATGCGGTCCCGGAGGGGACCGAGGGGGGGACCCGGCTGATCGCGATCCCCGAGCCGGAGCCGGGAACGACCCGAGGCCGTACCCCACCCCGGCGCTGAGTCCCCGGATCACGATCGGATCGGCGCGCCCTCGGGGGGCTCCCAGCGTGCCCCAAACGTCGTAGAACGCTCGCCCTATGGACAGCAGGGGCGGGCATGCCGTACGTGAGTATGAGCGGTACTCGAGCCGTAGGTGGGGGGAGGGTCCTTCGTACGCTGTAGGGCGGGATATAGACCTCCGGCCCATTGCCACCTACATCAGAAGAAGGGCACAATCGCAGGTACGGTCGAGGACCAGGAGGAGGTTCTTCCCCATGCAGCCACCACAGCTCAAGCGAGGGCTGTTCGGCTACTCGCGGAACAGCGTGATGGCCCTCATCGGCGACAGGGACACGATGTTCGTCAAGGCCTCCGACCAGGCACGCCAGGCCGAGGCCAGGGCCGCCGAGCTCGAGAGGGACCTCAAGCAGACCCTCGGCCGACTGAATGACCTTTCCGCGCAACTCGAGGAGGCCGCCACCGAGGCCAGGAGGCTGCGGGCGGAGCGAGACGAGCTGGCCCAACGGGCCGAGCGATCCGGCGACGAGGCAGCCAAGATCTCCCGGCTCGAGCTCGACGCCCGGTCCGCTCGAGCCGAGGCGGCCGATCTGGCCGCCCGGCTCCGGGAGTCCGAGTCGCGCGTGGACCATCTCGAGGCCGAGGTCGAGGCGCTGGACAGGGAGCTCAAGCAGACCCGGGAGCTGGCGGACGCGTCCATCGTGGTCTCGGTCTCGGACGCCCCCTCGACGGCCGAAGAGCTGAGCGGTGCCCTGGAGGCCGCCGAGCACGCCGTGTCACGCATCGTGGAGGCGGCCCGGGAGCGGGGGCGCGAGGAGCTCAAGGAGCTGGAGCAGGCGCGGGGACAGATCCACCAGGAGATGGACCGGCTCGCCGAGTGGCGACGGGCCTTCGTGCCGGCCGTCCAGGACCTCAAGGGCTGGATCGAGGACACGCGCCAGCAGACCATCGAGCTGAGCGAGCGGCTGCGCGACGCGATGGGGCCCGCCTCGAGCGTCCTGCAGGGGCTGACCGAGAGGCTGACCCGACTCTCGGAGCTGCCGGAGATCTCTCCGGCCACCGAGCTCGACCAGGCACTCGACCCCGTCGTCGTCCTCAACGGATCGTCCGTGGGTGGCGGGGACGCCCAGGAGGAGCCCGCCACCTCGGGAGAGGACTCGCCGGCCTCCGAGAGCAGGAGCTGAGGCTCGAGCGGTCCCCCACCCGTGGAGCGGCGGGCGGGATCCGGTCCGGCTGAAGCAGCGCCCGGAGGTGTTTGAACCCTCCCCCGCCGGACCGAATAATCGACGCGCGGCCCACCGCATCGACCAGGAGGTTCCTCATGCAGAGCCCCCGGTTGCGGCGCGGCCTGCTCGGGTTCAGCCGCCGCAGCGTCCGGCTGGCGCTCGCCGTGCGAGACAACGAGCTGGCCAAGGCCTCCGAACGTCTGGTCACCCTGGAGTCCCGCGTCGCCCGGCTGCTGGCCGAGCTCGAGCGGGTGGAGGCGGAGGCCCAGGCCGAACGGGCCGAGCTCCAGGGGCAGATCGAGGCGCTGGAGCGGCGAGCCTCCGAGGCCGAGGTCACGCTCGCGCGCCGGGAGATGCTGGCGGATGAGCTCCGCACCGAGCTGGGAAGCGCTCGGCGGCTGTTCCTCCGGCACGCGGCTCGGGCCAGGGCGCTGGAGGCCGAGCTGGAGGACCTCGCCGCGCGGCTCTGGGAGACGAGGGCGGACCTGGCGACGGCCACGGCCGGGGACACGCTGATCGTGGTGCCGGACCTCGAGGGCGCCGGGACGAACGGCCGGCACAGCGGAGCCCGGCAGGGGCCGCCGACCCCTCGGATCTGACCTCCCGCTCGCCAGATGCCCTGGTCACCGGGCCAACGTGCTTTCCCTACTCTGGCTCCGCGTAGGAAAAACACCCCGTAGGACGCATCCTGGGTCCGGGCTCCCGCGGATACGGTGGCTGACGGCAACGGCCCGACCGGGAGGTGACGCCATGACCGAGGAGCAACGCCCGGACGGGATCACCAGACGCCAGGCCTTGAAGAGGATGGCCGCCGCCGGCGCCGTGGCCTGGGCCGTACCGACGGTTCAGACCCTCAACATGGCGCGAGCCAGCGCTCAGGTCGGCTCGCCCCCGCCCGGCTGCGTCCAGTTCCGGGTCAACCCCGGGGGGACCTGCGGCAACGTGAACCCCATCAACTCGTGCTTCGACAACTCGGTCACCGACGACTGCGCTCCCTTCGATTCCGCGACAGCCAACAGCGGCGCAGACTGGATCATCTGTCTGAAGTCGGGCTGCACGCTGCAGGCGGGAGACAGCGTGTCCCTGTCGGCGAGCGGCGCCGAGTGGTGCACGCCGGGTGAGACCAACGATATCGGTACGTGGGAACTGCCGGGTTACGTCGTGTCCGGGAACTGCATCACCGTGAATCGGCCGCGTCGGACGGACAACCAGGAGCTGATCAACATCTCCCACGTGGATCTGCGGGTCTGCTGCGGATAGCCGGGCTGGATCGCGGC
>JBHGAT010000105.1:0-6357 GCA_041946645.1 Candidatus Velamenicoccus archaeovorus
GGCTTGGGCAGCGTGCCCGTGCCGCCCTCTGGGAAGGCCCTGTTCAACAGGACGACGCCGCCCACGACGAGGGCGACGACGATCACCGCGCGCAGGGTGCCGGTGGCCACGGAGAGGTAGAAGCTCCTGTTGGTCGGTGGCTCGTGCCTGCCGGACATCCTACCCCGAGGTCCGGGCGAACCCAAGCGGAGGCGCGAACCGGCGTCGCCGTGCCTCGCGCTGGGAGCGGAGCCGGGCCACGAGCGACGGATCGTGGCGGAGCGAAGCCGGCAGGTCCAGCGCCCGGTCCAGCAGCTGCGCGTACCGGGCAGGCGAGAGGCCCAGCAGCTCGCGCACCGCGCGCTCCTTGGGCACGTACCCGCCACGCCAGATCCGTTCGAACTCGAGCACCCGGCGGCTCGCGTGGTCCAGCGAACCGGCCCCCAACGTCTCGTTCACGCCGGACAGGGTACCGGCCGCCACCGACGGTCCCGCCTCACGTCGCCAGCGAGCGGATCTGCCGGACGGCCACGGTCATGGCCGCCAGCTCGCCCACGCCCTCCATGGCCAGGGACCGCATGAACCGGGCGAGCCGCTGCGAGACGTCGTTCCGGGCGTCCAGGAAGGCCCGGACCGCCTCGGCCACCGGCACACCCGGGGCCTCGCGCAGGATCCGCTCGGCGACCTGTCGGCGGACCGTCAGCAGGTCGTCCTCCATGGACTGGATGGCCCAGCGGTGCCACCGGCTCGAAGCCGTGAGCTCGCCGAGCCGCTCCTCGAGCCAGTCGATGTACAGGGCGTCGCCCACGGCGAAGAACGCCTCGGCGGCCTCCTCCACGGAGCGGCCGGCGGCCTCGGCCGCGTCGATCGCGTTCGGCCCGTGGACCAGCGCCGGCTGGAACGCGTGCCGCCGGGCCAGCTCCTCGGGCACGCCCTGGTCCATCAGCCGCCAGGCCAGCCGCTCCCGCTCCTCGCGCCAGGCCTCCGGCACCACTTCGGGGACCGCGGCCGCGAACCGGCGGAAGGGCTCGCGGTGCGCGTCGATGGCACGACCGAGCTGCCCGGGAGCGTGGCCCAGGTACCAGCGCGCCGTGACCTCCACCATCCGGTCAACATCCGCCATGAGCTCATCGAGGACGGCTGGCTCGACCGCGTCCCCCAGGGCTTCGATCGCCTCCCACCGAGCCACCGCGTCGGTCACGTCCCGAGCGATCCGGTAGGCCCGGACCACGTCGGAGGCCTCGGCGCCCGTCTCGGTCACCAGGCGGGAGACGAACGTGATGCCCTGCGAGTTGACCACGTCGTTGGCGACGATCGTGGCCACCAGCTCCCGCCGGAGCGGATGGTCCGAGACCAGATGGCCGAACCGCTCGACCACCTTGGGCGGGAAGTAGCCCAGCAGATCCTTCGCCAGGTACTGCGAGTCCGGGAGGCTCGATGCGAGCAGCGCGTTGGTGAGGCTGATCTTCGCGTAGGCGAGCAGGACGGCCAGCTCCGGCCGGGCCATCCCCCGACCCGCCCGTCGCCGCTCGGCCATCTCATCCGCCTTCGGCAGCGCCTCGAGCTCGCGGTCGAGCAGGCCCTCGGCCTCGAGCGCCTCCATCAGGTCCTCGAACGCCTCCATCCGCCCGGCCGAGGTGACGGCCTCTTGCGACAGGATCTGCGCCTGGAGGAAGTTGTCGTAGAGCACGTGCCTCACCACGTCCTGCTCCACCTCATGCAGGAGCCGGTTGCGGTCCTCCAGCGTGAGCTCGCCCCGCTGCATCGCCGTGCCGAGCAGGATCTTCAGGTTGACCTCGTGGTCCGAGCAATCCACCCCGGCCGAGTTGTCGATGAAATCGGCGTTGATCAGCCCCCCGGATCGCGCGTATTCGATCCGCCCTCGCTGCGTGAACCCCAGGTTGCCCCCTTCGGCGACCACCCGGCACCGGAGCTCGCGGCCGTCCACCCGGACGCCATCGTTGCCGCGATCGCCGACCTCGGCGTGCGACTCCTCCGACGCCTTGACGTAGGTGCCGATCCCGCCGTTCCACAGCAGGTCGACGGGGGCCCGGAGGATGGCCTGGATCACCCGGTCCGGGGGCAACGACCTCTCGTCGACGCCCAGCGCCGCTCGAGCCTCGGGCGAGAGCGGGATGGCCTTGGCCGACCGAGGCCACACGCCGCCTCCCGCGGAGATCTTGGAGCGGTCGTAGTCGTCCCAGCTGGAGCCGGCCAGCTGGGAGAGCCGCTTGCGCTCCGCGAACCCCACGGCCGGATCCGGCTCGGGATCGAGGAACACGTGCCGGTGGTCGAAGGCCGCGACCAGACGCAGGTGGTCGCTCATCAGCATCCCGTTGCCAAACACGTCGCCGGACATGTCGCCGATCCCCACGACCGTGATCGGATCGGTCGACGGGTCGGTCCCGAGCTCGCGGAAGTGCCGCTTCACCGACTCCCAGGCCCCGCGCGCGGTGATGCCGAGCGCCTTGTGGTCGTACCCGGCCGAGCCTCCCGACGCGAAGGCGTCCCCCAGCCAGAACCCGTACTCGGCCGCCACCGCGTTGGCCGTGTCCGAGAGCGGCGCCGTCCCCTTGTCGGCCGCCACGACCAGGTAGGGGTCGTCCTCGTCGTGGATCACCACGTGCTCGGGATGGACCACCTTGCCGTCCACCAGGTTGTCGGTGACATCGAGCAGCCCACGCATGAACGTCACGTACTGCCGCTCGATCTCCTGACGGAGCGCCGTTGGGTCTTCCATCCGGCGCTTGAGGATGAAGCCGCCTTTGGACCCGGTGGGCACGATCACCGCGTTCTTCACCATCTGGGCCTTCATCAGCCCGAGGACCTCGGTGCGGAAGTCCTGCCGGCGCTCGGACCACCGGATCCCCCCACGGGCCACCTTGCCGCCGCGGAGGTGCACGGCCTCCATCTCCATCGAGTAGACGAAGATCTCGTAGAGCGGGGTCGGTCTCGGCATCTCGGGCACGTCGGCCGAGCGGAGCTTGAACACCAGGCGGGTCCGGTCCGGAACGAACGCGTTCGTCCGCACGGTGGCGTCGATCAGCTGGAGGTGGTTCCGGAGGATCCGGTCCTGCTCGAGCGAGGTCACGGCGTCGAGGTCCGCCACGATCTCCCGGCGCAGGGCCTCGACGGCGTCGTCGTCGCGCGGCCGGTCCGGGTCGAACCGCAGCTCGAACAGGCGGACGAGCTTCGCGCTGATGTCGGGGTGGGCGGCGAACGCGTCGTTCTTGTACTCGGACGTGAACATCAGGTTCACGCGGTGGTGGTACTTCCGGTAGGCCCGGAGGATCTCGACCCGCCGCCAGTCGAGCCCGGCCGTCACCACCAGGCGGTTGAGCGAGTCGGACTCGGCCAGCCCCCGCCACACCGCGTCGATGCACTCGGCGATCCGGGGGCCGGCCTCCTCCACGTCGAGCGGTCGCTCGTCGGCCCCCAGCACCCCGAAGTCGTGCAGGAACCGCCCGTCGGGGACGCCGACCAGATGGGTCGGCACCTCCTCCACCACCCGCAGCCCGAGCGCTTCGAGCGTGGGCACGAAGTCGGAGAGCTGGATCTTGCCGCCGACCTTGTACAGGCGCACCCGCGTGAGGGTCTCGCCGGCGTCGGCCACGTTGCACAAGCCGACCAGGAACGCCTCGTCCCGCTCTTCCAGCGCCTCGAAGCGCTCCACGTCGAAGGCGGCGACCTCCACGCCGTAGGAGGTCTTGTAGTAGTCCGGGAACCGCGGGCCCCAGCGCTCGAACAGCTGGCGCCCCCGCTCGGGCCCGTGGACCTCGACCAGCCGGTCCCGAAGGCGGTCGTCCCACGTCCGGGCCAGCTCCACGACCTCCTGCTCGAGCTGCTTGAAGGAGATGTCGGGGATCTCTCCCTCCCGGACGTGGACCGTGAAGTGGATCGCCGCGAGCTGGCTCTCCCCGAGCGAGAGGTGGTAGTCCACGCTGGATCCCTGGAACCGTTCCACGAACAGCTTCTGGAGCCGCCGCCGCAGGTCCGTGTTGAACCGGTCGCGGGGCAGAGCGACCAGGAGCGACACGCTCCGCCCGTACAGGTCCCGCCGGACCAGCAGCCGGACCTGCTGCTGCTCCTGCAGGTGCAGCAGCGTCATCACCGCCTTGCGGAGCTCGGCAGTGCCGGCCGCGAAGAGCTCGTCCTTGGGGAAGCTCTCGAAGATCGTCACCACGGCCTTGTAGTCGTGCGAGCCCTCGAACAGGTCCTCGGCCTCGAGGATCTGGACCAGCTTGCGCTGCAGGAGGGGGATCCGGCTGGCCGGCTCCATGTAGGCCTTGGACGTGAACAGGCCGATCAGCCGGAGCTCGCCGACGATGCGCCCGTCGTCGGCGACGCGTCGCACGCCGATGTAGTCCATCCGGGCCCGCCGGTGGACCGTGGCCAGCCGGTTGGTCTTGGAGTAGATCAGCAGGTCGCCGCCCTCGATCCGGGCCCGGAGGTTGGGCTCGATCGTGGAGAGCGGCACGGGCTGCTCGTAGGAGGACCACCCGGCCTTGGACAGGATGCCGAGCCCCGACCCGGGGACCGCGTGCAGCGCCCGGCCGGCCTCGAGGTCGATCAGCTCGTACTCGCGGTAGCCCAGGAACACGAAGTTGTCGCGCAGCAGCCACTCGAGGAACGCGGTGGTCTCGTAGACCTCGTCGGGCGGGTAGATCGCCATCGCCGACTTGGCGGCATCGATCATCCGCTCGACCCGGTGGCGCATCTCGTGGAAGTCCTGGACCACCAGCCGTACGTCGCGCAGGATCGCCCCGACGGCCTCCTCCAGATCCGCCAGCTCGGCCGCCGACAAGCGGCGGTCGACCTCGAAGTGCATCACCGACTCGCGCAGCAGCGCGTCGCGAACGCCGACGACCCGAGCGATCGCCCCGTCCGCACCGCGCTCGGTGCCGATCACCGGATGGACCACCCTGCGGAACGTCAGTCCCCGCGAGCGGAGCTCCTCGTTGACGGAGTCGAACAGGAACGGGGAGTCCTCGGTGTTGGTCTCGAGCACCGACCCCAGGCTCTGGTAGCCGTCTCGGGCCAAGCTCGGATTGAACGCCCGCACCGCCACCGGGTCGGCGTCCCGGCCGTCGGCCAGCTGGAACAGGCCGAGCACCTGCCCCACCAGCTCGTCCGCGGAGACCTCCTCGAGGGTCTCCTCGGGCAACCGCCGCGTGTACGCGCGGGCGAACGCTCGGACGGTCTCCGCCCGGGCCGCCGGCGCGCGTTCCCCCACGCGCTCGAGGACCCGTTGGACCACCGGGTTGGATCCGCCCTCGGGCCCCCCATCGCTGGAGCTCACCGGGACATCGTACCCAGCACGGAGGGCCGATCGGCGGCGAGAGCTTCACCGGAGGCGGCCGGATGCCGAGATGAGAAGATGATGCCGCGGTCCGGAGGGAGGACCATGGTCGAGGTCGGCCGTCCCCGCCAAGCAGAACGATCCATCGGCAACGTCCGCGAGCTGCGCTCGGTCGCCCAGCTGCGGATGCTGCACAGCCTGGCGGCCCGGCTCAACCGCCTGAACGACGTCCGGCAGATCGGCGACGCCATCACCTCCGAGCTCAAGACCCTGATCGACTACCACAACTGCCGGATCTACCTATTGGCGGACGACCAGGTCACCCTGGAGCCGATCGTGTTCCGGGGCGATCTCACCGAGTACCAGGGCGAGACGTACGAGGAGCTCGTGGCCAAGGTGGGCGAGGGCATCACCGGCCACGTCGCGGAGACCGGCGAGTCCTTCTACACGCCGAACGCGCTCGAGGTCGAGTTCGCCGTGCAGATCCAGGGGACGTCCGAGGTCGTCGAGTCGATCCTCGCCGTGCCGCTCCTGTACGGCGATCGGGCCATCGGGGTGATCGTGCTCTCGAACCTCGGCTACGACGAGTTCGACGAGCAGGACATGCGGCTGCTCGAGGTCCTGGCTTCGCACGCGGCGGTCGCCTTCGAGAACGCCCGGCTGTTCCAGCGGGAACGCGAGGCTGCGGAGACCTCCTCGGCGCTGCTGCGGCTCTCGCAGGTCCTGACCGGCGTCCACGACGTGGACGCGGTGCTGAGCCGCACCGTGGCGGAGGCCGCCGGACTCCTTCCTGCGAGCCGGGTGTCCGCGTACGTGCGCGATGCCGAGACCGGCTCCTTCTCGATGACGCACGCCGAGGGCGATCCGCCACTCGCCGAGGGGCTGACCGTGGACGCGGACACGGCGGCCCGCTTCCTCCGGTCGCTCGACGAGCCGTTCGTGCTGCCCCGGGAGACGGTGGCCGAGGTGCCCGCCTCCTACCGGCCGGTGGGTGACCCGCGGGACGCGCTGGTGGCGCCGCTCCGGTGGGAGCCGGACGGGTTCGCGGTGCTCGTGGTGCTCGCGGCGGAGGCGGAGGC
>JBHGAT010000106.1:0-6325 GCA_041946645.1 Candidatus Velamenicoccus archaeovorus
GGGGGTCGGCGGGTGGCCCGGATCGATCAGGTCCCCAGCGCGAGCCCCAGCCCCGCCAGGATCGCGAACGCGGTGGACACCACGGTCTCCACGGTGCCGAGCCGGCGCATCGACGGGGCCGTCTCCGGGCGCGCGATGCCGATCGCCGTCTTGACCGCCCCCGGCGAGAACGCGACCGGCACGAGGACGTTGACCAGGCCGGCGGCCGCTGCGGCGGAACACAGGAGCAGCGCGGCCCCCTGCCACGCGAGCGCCGGCGCCCCACCGCGCAGCCGCGCCGCGATGCCCGCCGGCCGCGTGCGGCGCCGGCGCACGCGCTCGCGGACGTAGGGGACGGTGCCGCCGAAGGACCCGAACGCGACCGGCCCCGCGAGCGGCCACCCCGGAGTGGGCCCGGCGACCAGGAGCCAGGCCGCCGGCGCCAGCAGGGAGATCCCGGCGATCGCCGCGAGCTCGGCGAGCGCCGAGCGGGGCCCGGCCCCGGCTCTGGCCGCGCCGTACAGGGTCCCCAGGGCAGCCCCCGCACCGCCCAGCGCGAGCAGCTGGGGAGCCGGCCCGACCGCCAGCGCGAGCAGCCCGGCCGCCGCCATCGCCGCGCCGAGCCACGCCATCCGGCGGCGGGCGGCGCGGGCCAGGCGGCGGTGCGAGAGCGCCGACACGGCGGCGGCGAGGGGAAGGAACAGCGCCCCCATGGCGAGCGCGAGCGACAGCCCTGCGACGCTCCGCCCGCCGGCGGCGAAGCCCGCGACGAGGCCGAGCAGCAGCGCGTGCGCCGACATGAAGCTCGCGCCGTGCTCCCGCGGGATCGGCCGGAGGCGGGTCCGTTCCATCCGGACCCACCATGGCGGCTCCCGGCCCGCCCACATCCGGCACGCCGCCCGGAGGTTCCGGGACCTCCGTCCCGTGTCGGCCGGAGCCGGACCGGGCAGGCTGATGCGGCCCGTACCCGAGGAGACCCCGTGGACGCCCCGAACCCCCTGCTGAGCCTGCACGAGGTGGCGCGGCTGCTGGACCTCTCCAACCAGCGTGTGCACCAGCTGCGACGACGCGACGACTTCCCCCGGCCCCGGATCACGTGGAGCGGGATCCCGCTGTGGGACCGTTCCGACATCGAAGGGTGGGCGGCCTCGCACCCGTGCGGGGCCCGCCGGTGGGGGACCCGGTTCCGTCCCTAGGGTTCGTTGTCCGGCCGCTGGACCGGGACCACGGCGGCCAACGAGCGCCGGCCGGCCGGGGCCGGGTCGAGCAGGCCGAGGACTTCGAGCGGGCCGTGGGCACGGCGGGCGGACGTCCTGCCGATCGAGCCGCTTGGGGGTGGGGCGCCTCCCCACGGTCCGATAGCCTGCCCCCGTCATGGAGCGACGGACCCTCGGCGGGACGGGGCTGCGGGTGACGCCGATCGGGCTGGGGCTGGCCGCGCTCGGCCGGCCCGCCTACATCGACCTGGGGCGGGGCGAGGACCTGGGGGAGGACCGGAGCGTCCAGGCCATGGAGGCCCGGTGTCACCGGATGCTCGACGAGGCGTACGGGGCGGGGATCCGCTACGTGGACGCGGCCCGCTCCTACGGACGGGCCGAGGCGTTCCTCGGCTCCTGGCTGCGAGCGCGCGAGGTCGCCGACCTCACGGTGGGCTCCAAGTGGGGCTACACGTACGTGGGCGGCTGGCGGATGGACGCCGAGGTCCACGAGGTCAAGGACCACTCGCTGGGCGCGCTCCGCCGGCAGGTCGGGGAGAGCCGTTCCCTGCTGGGCGACCGGCTGGCGCTGTACCAGGTCCACTCGGCCACCCTCGACAGCGGGATCCTCGACGACCGCGCCGTGCTGGACGAGCTGGCCGCCCTGCGCGAGGAGGGCTTGGCCATCGGCCTGTCCGTGAGCGGGCCGCGACAGGCCGAGACGATCCGCCGTGCCCTGGAGCTCGACGGGCCGTTCCGGGCCGTCCAAGCCACGTGGAACCCGCTCGAGCCCTCGGCGGGCCCGGCCCTGGCCGAGGCGAAGCGGGCCGGATGGGGCGTGCTGGTCAAGGAGGCCCTGGCCAACGGACGGCTCACCACCCGCGGCGCCGGGCCGGTCACCGAGGCGCTCGAGCGGGTCGGCGGCGGTGCGCCCCCGGACGCGGTGGCCATCGCGGTTGCCCTGGCGAACCCCTGGGCCGACGTGGTCCTCTCCGGCGCGGTGACGCCGGCCCAGCTCGAGAGCAACCTGCGGGCCCTGGAGGTCGAGCTGGCCGACCCGGAGCGGCTGACCGGTCTGGCCGAGCCGCCCGAGCGCTACTGGGCCACCCGTGCCGGGCTGCCCTGGACCTAAGACCTAGGCGGGGCTCGGTCCCTCCCCGTTCGACGGCCCGAGACCGGCCGGAGCTCGCCCTACCCGGAGTTGGGTACCGGGGGCCATGCAGCGAGCGCCTCCCACGGCTCGATAACGAGTACGACGAGCCCGTGGAGGGGGGATGGCGGTCAACCTGGCAGCGATCGAGCAGGGCGACACCGTCGCGGCGCCGGTCGACGGGGTGGTCCGGCTGCTGATCGCCGACGACGATCCGGCGGTGCGCGAGCTGCTGGTCGACCTGTTCGCCTCCGATCCCGCGATCCAGCTGGTCGGCGTGGCCGGCGACGCGGAGGAGGTCGTCGCGCTGATCGACCGGGTCCAGGTGGACGTGGCGCTGGTGGACGTGCGGATGCCCGGCGGCGGGGGCCCCCGGGCGGCCCGGGCCATCCGCCGGCGGTCGCCCTCGACCAGGGTGGTGGCGCTGTCGGCCTACGACGACGCCAGGACGGTGCTCGACATGCTCCAGGCCGGCGCCGACGGCTACCTGATCAAGGGCGGATCCGGCGAGGACCTCGTCGAGGCGGTCCGCAGGGCCGCCCGCGGCTCCCTGGCCGAGGTCCCGCCCCTCGACGGGGAGGCGGAGCCGTCCGAGGAGATCCGGGCGGGGTTCGCCTCCGCCCGGCCCGTGACCCCCACGCCGAGCCAGGTGCTCCAGGCCATCGCCTCCGAGGCCATGGACATGGTGTTCCAGCCGATCCACGACCTGGCCGGGGGCCGCGTGGCCGGCTACGAGGCGCTGGCCCGGTTCACCGTGGCCACCCAGTCGCCCGAGATCTGGTTCGTGAGCGCGCAGGGCTACGGGCTGGCCACCGAGCTCGAGCTGGTGGCGGTCCGCCTGGCCCTGCGGGCCCTCCCCAGGATCCCCGAGGGGGTCTTCCTGTCCGTGAACGCGTCCCCGGCCACGGCCGCCGCTCCGGAGCTGGCCGACCTGCTGGAAGGGATCGAGCGACGGGTCGTGCTGGAGATCACCGAGTACACGCCGATCCCCGACAGCCCCGACTTCCTGCACGCCCTGCGCCGGCTCCGGGCCCGGGGGATCCGGGTGGCCGTCGACGACACCGGGACGGGGTTCGCCGGGCTCGACCACATCCTCCGTCTGACCCCGGACATCGTGAAGCTCGACGCCGTCGTCACCCGGGACATCGACCGCGACGAGGTCCGCCGCTCGCTCACCACGGCCCTGGCCTCGGTGGCCGGCGCCGTGGGCGCCGAGATCGTGGCCGAGGGCATCGAGACCGAGGCCCAGCTCGCCGCCGTGCGGGCCCTCGGGGTGCGCCTGGCCCAGGGCTACCACCTGGGCCGCCCCGGCCCGCTCCCCGGGTAGGGGCTTGCGCCTGGAGCCTTGCAGGTGCGAAACTGACGGTCTGAACCGTCCGAGCTGCGAGGCTCGGCGACCGACGGCGGCGCGACGCGGGCACGCGCCGCCGTCTCCTATCCGGGGGATGCTACCCTGGGCACCCCGGGGCGCGTAGCTCAGCGGGAGAGCGCTGCCTTCACACGGCAGAGGTCGCAGGTTCAAAACCTGCCGCGCCCACCAGACCGACAGGAGGGGGCCCGCGGACATGACGATGGACGGTCGCGTCGCGGCTCGCGCCGTCGAGCTGCGCAAGGTCTACGGCTCGGGCGACGCCGCGGTCGAGGCCCTGCGGAGCGTGTCGGTCGAGTTCGGGGCGGCCCGGTTCACCGCCATCATGGGGCCCTCCGGCTCGGGCAAGTCCACGCTCCTGCACTGCCTGGCCGGGCTCGACGTCCCGACCTCGGGCCGGGTGTTCATCGGCGACGTGGACCTCACCGCGCTCTCCGAGAAGGACCTCACGCTGCTCCGCCGGGAGAAGGTGGGGTTCGTCTTCCAGGCCTTCAACCTCGTGCCCACCCTCACCGCCGAGGAGAACATCACCCTCCCGCTCGACATCGCGGGCCGCAAGCCGGACGCGGGGTGGTTCGACACCGTGGTCGACACCGTGGGGCTGCGCGACCGCCTGGACCACCGGCCCAGCGAGCTGTCCGGGGGGCAGCAGCAGCGGGCCGCCGCGGCCCGGGCGCTGGTGAGCCGGCCCGAGATCGTGTTCGCCGACGAGCCCACGGGCAACCTCGACTCGCGGAGCGGGGCCGAGCTGCTGACGTTCCTCCGCGACGCCGTCCGCGAGCACGGGCAGACCATCGTCATGGTCACGCACGACCCCACGGCGGCGGGGTACGCCGACCGCGTGGTGTTCCTCTCCGACGGCGACGTGGTGGACGAGATGGCGGAGCCCACCGCCGGCAAGGTCCTGGACCGGATGAAGGCGTTCGAGTCCTGACGTGTGGCGCGCGACACTGAAGAGCCTGCTGGCACGGCGCGTCCGGCTGGCCCTCACGGCGATCTCGGTCGTGCTGGGCGTGGCCTTCATGGCCGGCACGTACGTCCTGACCGATACGACCACGCATGCGTTCGACCAGCTGATCGCCCAGGGCACCTCGTCGATCGACGTGGTGGTCCGGAGCCGGCTCTCCTACGGCGACCGGGCGGCGGCCCAGGGACAGGTCCAGCGCGAGCCCTTCCGCGCGTCGGTCCTGTCCGACGTCCGCTCCGTCCCGGGCGTGGCCGAGGCCCAGGGGATCGTGACGGGGTACGCGCAGCTCGTCGACCCGGCGACGGGCAAGGCCATCGGGAGCTTCGGTCCCCCGACCCTGGGCACCTCGTGGAGCACGATCGGCGGCACCTGGGTGATCCGGCACGGGCACGCCCCGGACGGGCCGGACCAGGTGGTCCTCGACACCGAGACCGCCGACCGGTACCACCTCACGGTGGGCGAGCGGATCCGGATCCTGTTCCAGGGGCCGCCCCGGGGGTTCACGATCGCCGGCCTGGCCGGCTACGCGGAGCAGGACACCAGCCTGTTCGGCGCGACGATCTCGTTCTTCGACCTGCCCACCGCCCAGAGCGTGCTCCAGCGCGAGGGCCGGTTCGACGAGGTCGACGTGCTGGGCGAGCCGGGCACGGATGCCGCCGGCCTCCGCCAGGCCGTCCAGGAGGCGCTGCCCCCCGGCGTCGAGGCGGTCACCGCCACGACGGTGGCCCAGGAGGCGCAGGAGGCCGTGGCCGAGGGCCTCGGGTTCGTCCGCACGGGGCTGCTGGTGTTCGCGTTCGTCTCGCTGTTCGTGGGCGCGTTCATCATCTTCAACACGTTCTCGATCATCGTGGCCCAGCGGACCCGCGAGCTCGGGCTGCTCCGGGCGCTCGGCGCCAGCCGGCGGCAGGTGACCCGCTCGGTGCTGCTCGAGGCCGTCCTGGTCGGGCTGCTCGCCTCCGCCGTCGGCGTGGGGGCCGGGATCCTGGTGGCGATGGGGCTCCGAGCGCTGATGGGAGCGTTCGTGTTCAAGATCCCCGACACGGGCCTGCAGGTGCTCGGCCGCACGGTGATCGTGTCGCTGGTCCTGGGGACCCTCGTCACGGCCATCTCGGCGGTGCTCCCGGCCCGCCGGGCGGCCCACGTCTCGCCGATGCAGGCGCTCCTGCCGCAGGAGCAGGCGGTGGCGGGCGGCGGCCTGGCCCGGCGGCTGGCCACGGGGGCCCTGGTGCTCCTGCTGGGGGTCGCCGCGCTGCTCTACGGCCTGTTCGGATCGACCTCCCGACCCGCGGTGCTCGTGGGCGTGGGAGCCGCGGTGGGCTTCGTGGGGATCGCCATGCTGGCGCCGTTCGTGACCCGGCCCCTGGCCCGGGCCATCGGCGCACCGATGGCCGGCGTGACGGGGCGGTTGGGCCGCGAGAACGCGATGCGGAACCCCCGGCGCACCGCGTCGACGGCGGCCGCCCTGATGATCGGGCTCGGGCTCGTGGCGTTCGTCACGATCTTCGCCTCCTCGCTGAACGCCTCCACCACCCAGGCCCTCGAGCAGACCCTCCGGGCCGACTTCATCCTCACGTCGAGCACGTTCGCGCCGTTCTCGTCCGAGGTCGCGGCGCGGGCCCGGCAGGTGCCGGGGGCCCAGGACGTGTCGGAGATCCGCCAGGCCC
>JBHGAT010000107.1:0-7539 GCA_041946645.1 Candidatus Velamenicoccus archaeovorus
GAAGTCATGCGGCCCATCGCTCAGGAGGTCGTTGCCGAATGCGTCCTGGATGTGAAGCGTGACCCCCAGGTAGTCGACCTCGTCGACGATCACCTGCCAGTTCCGGTTCGGGCACTCCTCCGTCGCGCTCACCGCCGGTGCCGGCAGCGACACGTCGAACGTGATCTGGCCGTTCCGCGGCGTGATGGTCTGGGTGGGTCCGGTCACGTCGTTGAAGTCGGCCGGGTGACCCGGAGCGAAGTTGTTGCCCCTGTTCACGCAGTGGAAGAAGACCTGAACGTCCTCGGCGGTGAGGAACGCCGTCACGGGCTCCATGCCCAACCCCGCCGCCTTGCCGCTCGCGGTGAGCGCCGTCGTGGTGGCCGTGTAGTCGGGCCCCCTGACGAAGTGTGGGCTCGCCGCGAGCGCAGCCTGCATCGACAGCGTCAGCGCGAAGATCGTCCCGAGCACCACCATGAGTGTTCGCCGCATGAGGCGACCACCTCCTTGCGTCCATCGGACGATGACTTCCAGGCAGACGCGGCTGATCACTCCGATCGCTCACCTCCCCGACGTCCGGCCTCAGCGCGCGCGTCATCCATGCCAGCAGAGGACGGCGTCCCCCGGAACCGGCAGGCGGGCCGTCATCCGGGAAGCAGGTCGGGGGGCACGGGCCCGGTCGTGCGCCCTGAACGGCGCCGTCGGTGGGCGGTTCGGGCGATCAGATCAACCCGCGCCGGATCGCCTCGGCGACCGTTTGGGCGCGTGTCTGCGTGCCGAACCGTTGCTGGAGGTCGTGGATCAGCGTCTTGACCGTTCGTTCGGAGTACTTCAGTCGGTCGGCGATCGCCTTGGTGTCCGCCCCGCCGGCCAACTCGTGGAGCACCTGGAGCCGCCTCGCGTCGACCGGCTGGGCGTCGTCGGGCTCCGTCTCGGCTTGCACGCGCAAGCCGATGGCTGCCGCGTGCACCGCAAGCCGGAGCTGCTCCTCCGTCAGCCCCGTCCTGGGCAGGACGCCGGCAACGTCGAGCCCGGTGGGCTTGCGGTTCGCGTCGCTCCTCGACAGCAGGATCACCGGGCCGGGCCGCTCGAGCCCCTCGAGGCCGGTCTCCGAGGCGACGATCACGTCGAAGTCGGCACCCCTGGCGTCGGGTCGTTCGGGCACCATCGCGACCTGGAGGGATGCGTCCTGCCGCAGCGCCTCCAGGAGGCCGCGACGGTAGATCTCGTCCTCCTCCGCCACCCCGACCCTGGTCCTCACGGCGCCTCCCGACGCTCGCGCCCCTTCCCCGCCGGCCGAGGGCGTGTGCCCGATGATGCGATATCCCACCCCCTTTGGGTGTCACCCGATCGGGGGATACCAGGCACGGGTCCAGGGTCGACCCGTATGCTGGGCGAGATGCAGGGCGGAGGGGGTTCCAACCGGGGGTTCTGGATCGTCGCGATCCCCGTCGCGGGGCCCTTCGCCCGCTGGCCTCGGACCTGCTGTTCATCGACCCGGACGAGGCTTCGAACGATCCCGGGATCGTGAGCGTCTACGCCTCGGGCTCGGTCTGGGCGGCCGCGAACCGCGCCGACACCGGCACCTGCTACTGGGTCCGCCTGGACCACGACGGGACGGCGACCTTCGGGACCGGAGCGGACTGCACCGGGGACGCGGCCCGAGCCGCGTCCGACCCCGCCTGGCCGTCGACCGGCTGAGGCCGCGTCGCGCCATCTCGGCGACCGGACTACTATCCGGACTCTCACGGGGCATGGCGGAAAGGGGGAGCCTGATGCACGTCGGGGTCACCGTCAACGGGGAGCGGCGCGAGGGCGACGTCGAGCCGCGCACGCTCCTCGTCTACTTCCTCCGAGAGACGCTCGGCCTCACCGGTACCAACGTCGGGTGCGACACCTCCTCGTGCGGGGCGTGCACCGTGCTGATCGACGGTGAGTCCGTGAAGTCCTGCACGGTGCTCGCCGTGCAGGCCGACGGCCGGGAGATCACCACGATCGAGGGCATGGCCTCGGACGGAGAGCTGCACCCGCTGCAGGAGGCCTTCCACCGCAACCACGGCCTCCAGTGCGGCTACTGCACACCGGGCATGATCATGGCCGCGGCCAGCTACCTGAAGGAGAACCCCGATCCGACCGAGCAGGAGGTACGGGAGGCCCTCGAGGGCAACCTGTGCCGGTGCACCGGCTACCACAACATCGTGAAGTCGATCCTCGACGCCGCCCGGCAGATGAGCGGCGCGAGCGCGTGAGGAGGCGGCCGTGGTGCAGGTGAAGGAGCGATTCGTCGGGCAGCCCATCCTCCGCAAGGAGGATCCGGAGCTGCTCACCGGGCAGGCGCGGTACATCGACAACCTGGCCGTGCCCGGCATGGTGTGGATGGCCGTGGTCCGGAGCCCGTTCGCGCACGCGCGGATCGGTGGCATCGACACGGGGGCCGCGTCGGGGATGCCCGGCGTGCTGGGCGTGTTCACGGCGGCCGATCTCGAGGGCGAGTGGGGTGGGCCACTGCCGTTCGTCTGGCCGATCACCGAGGACATCAAGGTCCCCGTGCACTGGCCGCTGGCCAAGGACGTGGCCCGGTTCCAGGGCGATGGCGTGGCCGTCGTCGTGGCCGAGACCCGGGGGCAGGCCGAGGATGCCGCCGAAGCCGTCCAGGTGGATTGGGAGCCGCTCCCGGCGGTGACCGACCTCGAGGAGGCGGCGAAGGACGGCGTGGTGATCCACGAGGACCTCGGCACCAACGTGGTCGTGCACTGGAGCCACGGCGGGGCCGGCGACCTGAGCGTCTTCGAGACGGCGCCGGTGAAGGTGTCCGAGCGGTACGTGGCGCCGCGGCTGATCCCCAACGCCATGGAGCCCCGAGGCTGCCTGGCCGAGATGAACGCCGCGATGGGGGAGTTCACCCTGTACTCGGCCACCCAGATCCCCCACATCGCGAGGGTGACCCTCGGGGGCACGTGCAGCATCCCCGAGTCCAAGCTGCGGGTGGTCGCTCCCGACGTGGGCGGGGGGTTCGGCTCCAAGCTCAACATCTACGCGGAGGAGGCGCTCGTGCTGGCGTTGGCCCGCCGGCTGAAGCGTCCCGTCAAGTGGATCGAGACCCGCTCGGAGAACTACCTGGCCACGATCCACGGCCGCGGGGTGATCCACGACGTGGAGGTCGCGGCCACCGAGGAGGGGAAGATCCTCGGGTTCCGGGTCAAGGAGCTCGCCGACATGGGCGCGTACTTCCAGCTCCTCACGCCGGGGATCCCCGAGCTGGGCGGCTGGGTCTACATGGGACCCTACGACGTCCAGGCCTACTGGTTCGAGTTCACCGGCGTGCTGACCAACGCCACCCCGACCGACGCCTATCGCGGCGCGGGGCGGCCCGAGGCCACGTACGTGCTCGAGCGAGCGGTCGACGCGCTGGCCCGGCACCTGGGCAAGGATCCCGCCGAGGTCCGGCGGATCAGCCTGATGGCGCCGTTCGACGGGGCGAAGGCCTCGGTCATGGGGCTGAACCTCGACTCCGGCAACTACCCGGCCACGTTCGAGCGCGCCCTCGAGCTCGCGGGCTACGACGCCCTACGGGAGGAACAGGCGGAGCGCCGGGCCCGGGGCGATGCGAAGCAGCTCGGGATCGGACTGTCCAGCTACATCGAGATGTGCGGGCTCGCCCCCTCCAACATCCTCGGTGCGCTCCGGTACGCGGCCGGGGGGTGGGACGCGTGCACCGTGCAGTGCCTGCCCGACGGCAAGGTCGTGCTGAAGATCGGCACGTCGCCGCACGGGCAGGGGCACGTCACGACCTGGGCACAGATCGCGGCCGACACGCTCGGGGTGACCCCGGACGACGTCGAGGTCCTGCACGGCGACACGGCGGTCTCGCCGCTCGGGATGGACACGTACGGCAGCCGGAGCGCCTCGGTCGGCCAGGCGGCCCTCTACCACGCCCTGGAGAAGATCAAGGAGAAGGCCCGGACGCTCGCGGCCCACGAGCTCGAGGTGGCCGAGGACGACCTGGAGTTCGAGGCGGGCGCGTTCCACGTGAAGGGGGCCCCGGACAAGGTCCGTTCGATCACGGAGCTGGCCACCTCGGCCTGGCATGCCCACAGCCTCCCCGCCGGGCTCGAGCCCAACCTCGAGGCGACCGCGGTGTGGGATCCGCCGAACTTCACGTGGCCGGCCGGCACGCACGTCTGCGCGGTCGAGGTCGACACGGACACCGGCGGCGTCGAGGTCCGGTCGTACGTCGCCGTCGATGACTGCGGGGTGGTGATCAACCCGATGATCGTCGACGGTCAGATCCACGGCGGCGTGACGCAGGGGATCGCCGAGGCGCTGTTCGAGGAGGCGGTGTACGACGCACAGGGGAACCTCATGACCAGCACGATGACCAACTACCTCGTGCCCTCGGCCGCCGAGCTCCCCTCGTACCGGCTCGACCGCCGCCAGACGCCCTCGACGACCAACCCGATGGGGGTGAAGGGCATCGGAGAGGCCGGGACGATCGCCGCGCCGCCGGCGGTGGTGAACGCCGTGATCGACGCGGTGAGCCACCTCGGCGTCACCGACATCCAGAAGCCGGCCACCCCGGAGCGCGTGTGGCGAGCGATCCGCTCGGCGAGAGGAGGTGCGGCATGATCCCGGCGCCCTTCGACTACGCGCGGGCCGAGAGCGTCGACCACGCGATCGAGCTGCTGTCGGGGGCCGAGGAGGCCAAGATCATCGCCGGGGGTCACTCGCTGCTCCCGCTGATGCGGCTGCGGCTGGCCCGGCCGTCGATGCTGGTCGACATCTCGCGGATCGGGGACCTGTCGTACGTCCGCGAGGACGGCGACCAGGTCGCGATCGGGGCGCTCACCAGGCACCACGACGTGGCCGGCAGCGAGGTCCTGCAGGAGCTGTGCCCGATCGTGCCCTTCGCCGCGAGCGGGATCGGGGATCCCCAGGTCCGGCACGTCGGGACGATCGGGGGCTCCTGCGCGCACTCGGACCCGGCGTCCGACATGCCCACGGTGCTCCTGGCGCTGGACGCGAGCCTGGTGGTCCGCGGCCCGAACGGCGCGTCCCGCACCGTGAAGGCCGGGGACTTCTTCAAGGGGCTGTTCGAGCCCGACCTCGCGCCGAACGAGGTCCTGGCCGAGATCCGGGTGCCGAAGACGAAGGGCCGCGGGTGGAGCTACCTGAAGTTCCACCGCCGGGCCCAGGACTGGGCGCTGGTCGGCGTGGCCGCGCTCGCTGCCAACGGCGGGGGCCCTGCGGTGGCGCTCACCAACATGGGGGAGCGGCCGCTGCGGGCGGCCGGGGTGGAGGAGGCGCTCGCCGCGGGGGCCGACCCGGCCACCGCGGCCCAGCGGGCCGACGAGGGGACCAGCCCGCCGTCCGATCCGTTCGGGAGCGCCGAGTACCGCCGCGAGCTGGCCAAGGTGCTGGTGCGCAGGGCCCTCGAGGAGGCGATGGCCCGCTAGTCCGGAACGAGGAACGGGGACGGGCCCGCGGGCCGGGGGGCATCGCGGGCCCGTCCCGACAGGGGGCCGCGCGTGTACGTGATGATCTGGGAGTACGCCGTCCGGCAGGGCAGCGAGGCGCGGTTCGAGGAGCTGTACGGCCCCCAGGGCGACTGGGTCAAGCTGTTCCGGGGGCGTCGCGGGTACCTCGATACGGAGCTGCTCGCCGACCTCCAGACCTCGGGCCGGTACCTCACCATCGACCGGTGGACGACGCAGGAGGCCTACGAGGCCTTCCGCCTCGGTGCCGAGGAGGAGTACCAGCGCCTCAACGCCCTGGGAGAGGAGCTCACGCTCGAGGAGCGGCTGGTCGGCGCGTTCCGCAGCTGAGGACGCCGGAACATGGCCCGTCCGCCCTCTTTGACGGTGGCCTCCCGGTCTGCCTAGATGGGAGCCATGAGCGTCCTGGCGATCCGGGGGGCCGCCGCGGCCGGCAAGGCGCGGCTCGACTTCGGGGCGTGGTTCGACGACCACGGGATCCCCATCATCGCGATCCTCGTCGCGGCCGTGGTGCTCACCCTCGTCTCGCGGCTGCTGGTCCGCCGGTTCGCCCGCAAGCTCGAGGGCAAGACCAGCCTCACCCAGGAGCTCAACCTCCAGCGGGCGGCCACGCTCACCCACGCGCTGTCGGCCGCGTTCGTCGTGGCCATCTGGGTGGTCGCCCTGCTCATGGTCCTCGACCAGCTCGGGACCGATCTCGGCCCGCTCCTCGCGAGCTCGGCCGTGGTCGGCGTGGCCCTGGGGTTCGGCGCGCAGAGCATCGTCCGCGACACCCTGTCGGGGTTCTTCATCCTGCTCGAGAACCAGTTCGGCGTGGGCGACGTCGTCGAGGTCCAGACGACCGGCGGCGCGGTCTCGGGCAAGGTCGAGTCCCTCACGCTGCGGATCACCGTGCTGCGCGCGTTCGACGGCACCCTCCACACCGTGCCGAACGGCAACCTCCAGCTCGTCTCCAACAAGTCACGCGGATGGGCTCGAGCCATCGTCGACGTGCGGGTGGCCTTCGACGAGCCGATCGAGCGCGTCCGGGAGGTGCTCGACGAGCTGTTCGGGGAGCTGCGGACCGATCCCTCGCTCTCGGACTGGATCATGGACGGGCCCCGGATCCTCGGCGTCGAGCGCCTGGCCGACTTCGGGCAGGTGGTCCGGGTGGTGGCCGAGACCCGTCCGTCCAAGCGCTACGACGTGGAGCGGGCCCTCCGTGAGCGGATCGCCCGCCGCCTGACCGAGCGGGACATCCGCATCCCGCTGCCTCCTACGGTGACCCCCGGCGCCGGACCGCCCCCGCCGCCGGCCTAGTCCGCGGCCCGGGCCAGCGTCTGGACGGCCCTGGCTTCCGCGGCGACGGCCTCGTCGACCGTCAAGCCGAGCCGGCGGGCGACGGTCTCGATCGGCTCGACCGGCCCGCCGTCCAGCCCCTGGCACCGCAGCAGGACCTCCCGGTCCCTCGGCGGCAGCACGCGGGCGGCGGCCATCACGGCGTCGAGGTCGGCCGCCGCAAGCACGGCGTCGAGGGCGGCCGCGGAGGTGTCCTGGACGGCGAGGTCCGGTCCGGACGCCCGGACCTCCCGGCCGATGGCCCGGCGGATCCACCACGCGGCGGCGGTCGCGAACGGCTCCCACCCGTACCAGTCGAACCGCTCCGCCGCGTCGACCAGGCCGAGGGAGCCCGCCTCGAAGAGGTCCAGGAACGGCAACCGGCTCGACGTGTATCGCTCGGCGGTCTCGACCACGAGTGGCAGGTGCGCCGCGACCAGCTCGTGCTTGGCCTCGGTGCCGTGGCGGACGAGCTCGGCCAGGCGGCCCCGGCGGTCGGGGTCGTCCACGGCCCGGAGCCGCGCTGCGGCCTCGAGCCCCGAGCGCACCGCGCGGGCCAGCTCGCGCTCCTCGACCCAGGCCAGGCGGGGACGGCGGCCGACCTCCTCGAGCAGCCGCTCGGTCAGCCGCCGTTCCTCGCGCCGGCGCTCGTCCCGCTCCTCGGCCTCGACCGCCACGCCGGTAGTCTGCCCCGACCCGCCTCGACGCGCATCGGGCCCGACGCCGCCCGCACGTCGCCCGAACGCCGTCC
>JBHGAT010000108.1:0-6300 GCA_041946645.1 Candidatus Velamenicoccus archaeovorus
CGCGTCGCCGCGTTCTTCTGTGAGCCGATCGTCGGGGCGGGCGGCATCTTCCCGCCTCCGCCGGGCTACCTGGAGGAGGTCCGGGCGATCTGCCGGGCCACCGGCGTGCTGTTCGTGGCCGACGAGGTCATCACCGGGTTCGGCCGGGCGGGCGACTGGTTCGCCAGCACGCGATGGGACCTCGAGCCCGACCTGATCACCTGCGCGAAGGGCATCACCAGCGGCTACTTGCCGATGGGCGCCGTGATCGCCGCCCCCCGCGTGGCCGAGATGTTCTGGTCCCGGTCGGCCGGCATGTTCCGCCACGGGTACACGTACTCGGGCCACGCGGCCGTGTCCGCTGCGGCCCTGGCCAACCTCGACGTCCTCGAGCGCGAGCACCTCCCCAAGCGCGCCCTGCAGCTCGAGACCGAGCTGGCCGAGGCCCTGTCCCCACTGCGTCACCACCCCCTGGTCGAGGAGGTCCGCTCGGGCACCGGCGTGGTGGCCGCGGTCCAGCTCTCCACCGAAGCCCTTCGAGAGGACGCGTCCCTGCCCGGCCGCGCCGTCCGGGCCTGCCGGGACCACGGGATCCTCACCCGGGCCCTCGGCACGGGCGCGCTGCAGGTCTCGCCCGCGCTCGTGATCGACCGGGACCAGCTGCGCGAGCTCCACGACGGGGTCCGCGCGGCGCTCGACGCCTGTCGCTGATCACGGGACCCGGAAGCGGGAACGGCGAGAGGGAACGGGACACCAGCCTCCCGGCTCAGCGGGCGGGAGCGCCCACTACCGGAAGGCGGAGAGGACCTGCCGGCGCCACATGCGGTGCCGGACCATCACGACCGCCTGCGGGATCGCGAACAGCAGGATCAGCCCGCCCACGTAGCAGAGGTCGTGGAACTGGTTCGCGCAGCGGAAGATGCACTGCACGGCATCGGCCACCATGACCGATCACCTCCACCCACACGGTCCCACACCGAGGGAGCGCGCCATGGGGGCGGAGGTCACCACCCCTGCGGGACCTCCGGCGGGACGCCCTAGTGGAAGGAGTGCCCGCAGGCGCACGAGCCCTGCGCGGCCGGGTTGTCGATGGTGAAGCCGCTGGCCTCGAGCGTGTCGACGAAGTCGATCGTGGCCTCGGAGAGGTACGGAGCGCTCATCCGGTCCACGACCACCCGGACGCCGAACTGATCCTCGGACAGGTCTCCGTCGCCGAGCTGGTCGTCGAGGTACATGGCGTACCGGAGCCCCGAGCACCCGCCCGGCTGCACCGCGATGCGCAGCCCGACGTCGGTACGACCCTCCTCTTCGAGGAGCTCCTTCACCTTGCCCGCAGCTGTCTCGGTCAGCGAGATCATGGTCCCTCCGTCGGCACCCGTACCCGTCGATCGTACCCGAAATCCCACCGGATCGGTCAGGTTTCGGCCAGGTCGACCACCTCGGCCCCGGCGGTCCGAGCGAGCTCGTCGGGGGTGATCCCGAACACCGCGTCGGGCGCCCCCGCCGCGGCCCAGACCTCGTCGTGGGCGAGCAGGTCGCGATCCAGGAACGTCCGCACCGGCTCGGGGTGGCCGAACGGCGGCGTGCCCCCGATCGCGAACCCCGTGGCCGAGCGGACCTCGTCGGGTGAGGCCCGGCGGACCTCGGCGGCGCCGACGAGGGCGGCCAGGCGAGCCGTGTCGACCCGGTTGGCGCCCGAGGTGAGGGCCAGCACCGGCTGCCCGTCGGCCACGAAGACCAGCGACTTCACGATCTGGCCCACGTCGCACCCGATCGCTCGGGCCGCGTCCGGAGCGGTCTTGGTGCCCTGCGGGAAGCGCCGGACCTCGACCGGGTGGCCGAGCACCTCGGCGGCCCGCAGGAAGCGCTCGACGGCGTCGCTCACGGTCGAGACGATACCGGTCCGGTAGGCTCGGCATCGGCGGCCACCTCGGCGGTCAGGTCCTCGAGCGCCCTCCGCGTGTCGTGCATGGCCCGTTCCTCGCCCCACCGGTCCACCAGCGTCTCGACGCGCACGCCCGGTGGACGCACGCGCGCCCGTCCGCAGACGATCGTCGCCGGCACCCCCACCTCCCGGGCCGCTCGCAGCACCCCGGCCGGCACCTTCCCGTGCAGCGACTGCTCGTCGAGCGAGCCCTCTCCGGTGATCACCAGATCGGCGTGCTCCAGCCTCGGTCCCAGACCCACGGCATCCATCACCAGGTCCACGCCCGGCCGCAGACGGGCACCCAGGAACGCCACCAGCCCGGCCCCGAGACCCCCGGCCGCCCCGGCGCCCGGGAGGTCGCGGACGTCCACCCCGAGGTCCCGGTGGATCACGGCCGCCAGGTGCCCCAGGGCCCGGTCGAGCAGCACCACCTCGTCCGGGCCGGCCCCCTTCTGGGGCCCGTACACCGCCGAGGCCCCCTGCGGCCCCGTGAGCGGGTTGTCCACGTCGCAGGCCACCACGAACCGCGCGGAGCGGCAGGCCGGGTCCAGCCCCCCCACGTCGATCGTTGCAAGCTCGAGGAGCGCGCCGCCGCCGGAGCCGATCTCCTCGCCCCGAGCGTCGAGCAGGCGGATCCCCAGGGCCTGGGCCATGCCGGCACCGCCGTCGTTGGTGGCGCTGCCCCCGATGCACACCAGCACCTCGACGGGTCCCTCAGCGCAGGCCGCGCGGATCAGGTCGCCGGTCCCCACGGTGCTCGTCCGCAGGGGATCCCGCCGGGACGCCGCGATCAGCTCGAGCCCCGAGGCTCGGGCCATCTCCACCACCGCCGTCCGCCCGGCCGCGCCGTCGACGAGCCCCAGCTCGGCCTCGAGGGGATCGCCCAGCGGACCGCGGACCGGGACCCGGCGACGCTCGCCGCCCAGCGCCTCGACCAGCGTGTCGAGGGTCCCCTCGCCCCCGTCCGCCATCGGCAGCTCGACGAGCTCGTCGTGGGGACGCGACCGACGCCACCCGGTGGCCATGGCCCGGGCGGCCTGGGCCGCCGAGAGCGTGCCGCGGAACTTGTCCGGTGCCACCAGGACCCGCATGCCCCGTACGGTACGATTCCGCCGCTCCGCCCGCCGGGCCGGGGCCACCACGGAGTCGAGGGGGTTCGAGCGTTGGACCGCAAGCAGCTGCTGGGGATCGCCCGCGCGGAGCGCGCCCGCCTGGGACGGACCATCCAGTACGCGCCGCCCGCCGCCTGGGAGGCGCCAAGCCCGTGCGAGGGGTGGCGCAACCGGGACGTCGTGGCCCACCTCGTGGCCCAGGAGTACGCCGCCGCGCAGGTGGTGGCCGGCGAGGACGCGGAGGAGTTCGCGGCGTTCCGAGCGGCCAACGAGGGCGCGTTCTGGGTGAACGGGTTCAACGAGTGGGCCGTGGGCATCCGGGGCGAGCAGCCCACCCGGCAGGTCATCACCGACTGGGGCCGGGCGGCGGACCTCCTGCTGATGCGCCTCGGCGAGCTCTCGGACGACCGGTGGGACCGGCGGGTCCCCTGGGTGGCCGGCGAGATCGGCCTCACGTACCTGGTCCAGTCGCGGATCGTCGAGTGGTGGCTCCACGGCGAGGACGTCCGCGAGGGCGTGGGCCTCGAGGAGAACCCCCAGCACTGGCCGGTCTACCTCGTGAACGACATGGGGATCCGGATGCTCCCCTACGCGCTCGGCCTGGCCGGGCTGTCGTTCCCGGGCAAGAGCCTCCGGGTGGAGCTGGAGGGTGTGGGCGAGGGCACCTGGCACTGGGGGCTGGCACCGCGCGAGACCCCCGCCGAGGACCACAAGCCCGACGCGTTCGTCCAGGGGCGCGCTCCCGCGTTCGCCCTGGTGGCGGGGCGCCGGGCACCCGCCGAGCGGTTCCTCGACGACGGCACGCTGGTGATCGGCGGCGACGAGGCGGTCGCCGGGGCCGTGCTCGAGCACATCCGCGCCTACGTCGAGTAGCCCCTGGCCCGCGCGAACCCGGGCCCGTTCCCATCCGTACTCCCAGCGGGTACCGTGCTGCGCGTGCGATCTTCCGAGCCCGGATCCGACGCCCAGCTGATGCGGGCGTTCGGGAGACGGGACCCGGCGGCTGCCGAGGTCCTGTACCAGCGCTACGCCTCACGGGTCTACGGACTGGGGATCGTGATGCTCGGCAACGACCAAGCGGCGCAGGACCTGGTGCAGGACACGTTCGTGAAGCTCTGGCGGAGCGCCGACCGGTTCGACGAGCGCCGAGGCCGCCTGGACACGTGGATCCTGCTCGTGGCCCGGAGCCTGGCCATCGACGGGCTCCGCCGCCGCGTGCTCGAGGCCCGGACGCTCGAGGCCACCGGGCCACCCCCCGAGGCCACGCCGGAGCGCGGGCCCGAGGAGCTGGCCGAGACCGAGGACATGGTGAGCCGGGCCCGCCGGGCCATGTCCGGCCTGTCGGCCGGGCAGCGGGCCGCGCTCGAGCTCGCCTACTTCGGCGGCAAGACCAGCGCGGAGGTGGCCGAGCTCGAGGGCATCCCGCTGGGGACCGCCAAGACCCGGATCCGCACGGCCCTGCTGAGGCTCCGTGAGGCTCTGGAGAGCGACCATGAGCTGTGACGAGGTCCGGGATCTGCTGGCCGAGCACCTGCTCGGAACGCTCGAGGAGCCGGTGGACGCGCAGATCCGCAACCACCTGCGGGGCTGCGCCGCCTGCCGCCGCGACCTCGCAGCCCTGGAGGAGGGCATCAGCACGTTCGCCCGGGCCGCCCACGAGGCACCGCCACCTCCCGAGCTGCAGGAGCGGGTGCTGGGGGTGCTCCAGCGCGAGTGGGAGGACGCGGAGCCGGCCGGCGCCCCGCGCCGGGTCCGCAGCTGGTTGACCTGGACCGCCGCCGCCGCCGTCCTGGCCCTGTCGCTCGCGTGGGGCGGCATGGCCACGGTGCGGGCCAACCGGCTCCAGGCCACCGCGGAGAAGTACGACCAGTTCCTGGGCGTGCTGGGAGGCGAGAACGTGCGGGTCGGCAAGCTCGAGCCGGCCGGACCGCAGCAGATCGAGGGCAGCGCCGTGGTCTACGACTCGAAGGTCGAGCAGAGCTGGGTGCTGGTCCTGGTCCGTGCCCCCGGTCTGCAGGGCACCGCCTCGGTGACGCTGTCCTCGGCCGACGGCCACACGATCGCCATGCACCCGCTCGAGTTCAGCGACGGCGGCGAGGCCTCGAGCTGGTTGGTCACCTCGTCCAACCTCCGGCCGTTCGACGCCGTCACGATCCACGACGCGGCCGGGCGGGTCCTGGCCACGGGGACCGTGACCGGCGAGTGACCGGGTGGCTCAGCGCCGGATCGTCAGCCGCTTGATGTACCTGGGGCTGGCACCGAAGCGGTACTTGTAGTCGTAGTCCCCCTTCAGCAGGTCGAACCCGGCGCATCCGCCCTCGATCGCGATCCGGATGTCCTCGGCCACCAGCACCATCCCCGGCGACAGGTGGCGCCACCGGTGGTCGAAGGCGGAGTTGTACAGGTAGTAGGTGCCGTCGAAGCGGAAGCCGATCGTGCCGGCCACCTTCTCCCCCTGCACGTCGATGAACACCAGGTTGAAGATCCCCCGCGGGAGGAAGGCCTCTCCGAGACGGCGGAAGAAGATCTCCATGCCCGCCTGCATGAACACGCCCTTGGGGCCCTCGCTGGTCCGGTGCAGCTCGACGAAGCGGTCGAGCAGCTCCGCCAGCGTGTCTTCGTGCGCCACGTGGATCCGGTAGGGCCCGGCCTCGGACTCGAGCCGGCGAGCCTTCCGCCGGATCTCGTGCCGGAGCTTGGACGGCAGCCCGGCGAGGTAGTCCTGGTACGAGCCGGGGAGCGGCAGGAACGGGGCGGTCCCGTTCTGGTCCGCGGTCACCTCGACGTGGAGACCCTGGGCCTCGGCGGCGGCCCGCAGGCGTTCCAGCCACCCTGCATCCTCCGCCAGCCCCCGCAGATCGGCGTCGGTCCAGTCGTCCCTGCGGAGCAACGCCGCGAGCAGCTCCTTGGCGAAGCTCCCGGCCGCCTCCGGGACCGCCACCGGTCCCATGTAGTCGGTCACCTCCGTGCCCCCCAGGAACCGGAGCGTCCCATCCACCCGTTCGAAGGCCACGGCCCCCACCTGCCCGCCGCCCTCGTCCACCCCGAAGGCCAGCAGCAGGTGCTCGGGCCGCACGCCGAACTCCTCCCAGTACAGCTTGAGGAACCCCGGCGAGTGGAAGAACGTCCCGGCGGGGTCGGCGGTGACGAGCCCGGACCAGTCACGGCGCACGAAATCCCGACCGTCCTCCGAGAACTCGATCCGCATGCGGCTACCGGTCCAGCACGAAGACGCTGTGATGGTAGGTGCCGAACGTGGGCCACACCGGGCGGTAGGTCTCG
>JBHGAT010000109.1:0-8528 GCA_041946645.1 Candidatus Velamenicoccus archaeovorus
GCCCGGTTCGGCCGTCGGGTGGTCGAGCGGCTGGCCGACGCCGGCGCGCTCGGGGCCGGCGCCCTGCTCGCGCACTGCGTCCACGTGGACCAGCGGGAGGCGGCGCTGATCCACGAGACCGGGGCCACCGTCGCGCACAACCCCCGCTCCAACATGAACAACCGGGTCGGGCGGGCCCCGGTCGCGGGGCTCGGCGAGCGGCTCGCGCTCGGCACCGACGGGGTCGACGGCGATCTGTTCGCCGAGTCCCACGCCGCCTTCTGGCGGGCCAGGGAGTCCGACGCCTCGATCGGCCCGGAGTGGGCGCTGGGGCGCGTGGCCGCGTCCGCCAGGCTCGCCGGCCGCCTGTTCGGGGAGCCGTTGCTCGGGCGGATCGAGCCCGGGGCGCCGGCCGACCTGGTCGTGCTGGCCTACGACCCGCCGACGCCGGTGACCGAGGAGAACCTGGGCGGCCACTGGGTGTTCGGGACGTCCGCCCGGCACGTGCGCGACGTGATCGTGAACGGAGAGGTCGTGGTCCGCGACCGCCGGCTGGCCCGGGCGGACGAGGCCGAGCTCCGGGCGCGCTGCCGGGCCGGGGCCGAGCGGCTGTGGCGCCGGCTCGACGACGTCCCGGCGCACCCCTTCGCGCCCGAGGGAGGGAGCCCGCGATGACCGTGCCGTCCGAGGGGCGGGTCGCGCTCTACCTCCAGGACAAGCACCCCCTGCGCGACGGGATCGACTACGTGCGGTACGCGGAGGAGCGGGGGTTCGAGGCCGTGTGGCAGGCGGAGAGCCGGCTGGTGCGCGAGGCCACGGTGCCGATGGCGGCGTTCGCCGCGTCGACCTCGCGGATCAAGGTGGGCTCCGGCGTGGTGAACAACTGGACCCGCAACGTGGGGCTGATGGCCGCCACGTTCGTGACGCTCGACGACCTCGCGCCGGGCCGGGTGATGCTCGGGATCGGCGCCTGGTGGGAGCCGCTGGCGAGCAAGGTCGGCGTGGACCGCCGGAAGCCGCTCACCGCGATGCGCGAGTACGTCGAGGTCCTCCGCCGGCTGCTGGCGATGGAGAACGTGACCTTCCACGGCGAGTTCGTCGACGTCGAGGACATCGAGATCGACATCGTCCACGGCGACCGCTCGCCCCGGGACGTGCCCATCTACGTCGGTGCCACGGGGATGCAGATGATGGAGCTGGCCGGCCAGATCGCCGACGGCGTCCTGCTCAACTACCTGGTCGGACCCCGGTACGACGCGACGGCGATGGAGCATCTGGCCGCCGGCGCGGCCCGGGCGGGGCGCCGGGTGGAGGACCTGGACCGCCCGCAGCTGGTCGTGTGCTCGCTCGACGAGGACCGGGACGCGGCGCTCGATCGGGCCCGCGAGCTCGTGACGCAGTACCTGGGCCAGCAGCCGCACATCATGAAGGCGAGCGGCGTGGACCCGTCCCTCCTCGACGAGATCGGCAAGGTCCTCACGTGGCCGGCCGGGCCGGAGGAGATCCGCGAGGCCATGGCCCTGGTGCCGGACGAGGTGGTACAGATGATCACCGCCTCCGGCACGCCCGACGAGTGCCGGGCCAAGGTCCGCGAGTACGTCGACGCCGGCTGCACGTGCCCCATCCTGTACCCGCTGGGCGACGACGTCCGGGCGATGATCGACGCGTTCGCGGACGGGCGGTTCTGATGGAGGTGCGGCTCCCGCGCACGCTCGAGGAGGCGCTCGAGGTCAAGTCCGAGCGCCCCGAGGCCGTGCCGATCGCCGGGGGCACCGACCTCATGGTCGAGCTGAACTTCGACCGCTCCCGCCCCGAGCTCCTGGTGGACGTCTCGCGACTGCCCGAGCTCCGGACGTGGCGCCGCGAGGACGATCACGTGTTCCTGGGGGCGGGCGTGACGTACGCGCGGATCCTGCACGAGCTGCCGGAGCTCCGCGCGCTGGCGCAGGCCTCGCGCTCGGTCGGCTCACCGCAGATCCGGAACCGCGGGACCGTCGGCGGCAACCTCGGCACCGCCTCGCCGGCCGGCGACGCGCTCCCGGTGCTCGCGGTCCACGACGCGGAGATCGAGCTCGTCGCGGCGGGCGGACGGCACCGCCGGGTGGCGTGGGACGCGTTCCTGCTGGGCGTCAAGCGGACGGCGCTCGAGCCGGACGAGCTGATCCTCGGCGCGCGGTGGCGGGTGCTGGGGGGCCCGCAGTCGTACTCGAAGATCGGGACCCGGAACGCGATGGTGATCTCCGTGGCCGGGCTGTGCCTGGCGCTGGACCCGGAGACCCGCACGGTGCGGGTGGCGCTGGGCTCGGTGGCGCCCACGGTGGTGCGGGCGCCGCAGGCCGAGGCGTACGCGGCCGCTGCCCTCGAGCGCGCGGGGGGCTGGGACGAGCCGGCCCCGCTGGCCCGGGCCGAGATCGAGGCCTTCGCCGAGCGCGTCGCGGCCGCGGTCTCCCCCATCGACGACGTCCGGAGCACGGCGGCGTACCGGCGGCACGCGGTGCGGGTGCTGGCGCGCCGCGCGCTCACCTGGGCGGCGTTCCTGGAGGCCGGTGCGGTGCAGTGCGGGTTCTGCACCCCGGGCCTGATCGTCGCCGTGACCGACCTGCTCGAGCACGACCCGTCGCCCGACGAGCTGACGGTGCGGGAGGCGCTCTCCGGCAACCTCTGCCGGTGCACCGGCTACCAGAAGATCCTCGATGCCGTGACGGTGGCCGCCCGGGCCCGCCGGGAGGGGGCGTGGTGACCCGCACCCTGCTCGAGCGCTGCGACGTGGTGGCGACCATGGACGACGACGGCACCGAGCTCGCCGGCGGCTCGATCCTGCTCGAGGAGGGCCGGATCGCCTGGGTCGGCGCGGGCGAGCCGCCCGTGACCGAGCCCGCCCAGCGCGTGGACGGTCGTGGCTGCGTGGCCCTGCCCGGCCTGGTCAACACGCACCACCACCTGTTCCAGACGCTGACCCGGGTCCGCGCGCAGGGCAAGGGGCTGTTCGACTGGCTGGTCGAGCTCTACCCCGTGTGGGCGGGCGTCGACGAGGGGTGGGTCCGGGCCGCCGCGGCGGTGGGCCTGGCCGAGCTGGCCCGCTCGGGCTGCGCGACGACCACCGACCACCACTACGTCTTCCCGGCCGGGGTCGGCGACCTCCTGGCCGCCGAGGTCGACGCGGCGCGCGAGCTCGGGATCCGGTTCCACCCCACCCGCGGGTCGATGGATCTCGGCGCGTCCCAGGGCGGGCTGCCGCCCGACGTCACGGTCGAGCCGACCGAGGTCGCCCTGGCCAACAGCGAGGAGGCGGTGCGGCGGTTCCACGATCCGTCGCCGGGTTCGATGCTCCGGGTCGCGGTGGCGCCGTGCTCGCCGTTCTCGGTCTCGGAACGGCTGATGCGCGAGGCGGCCGAGCTGGCCCGCCGCGAGGGCGTCCGGCTGCACACCCACATCGCCGAGACGCTCGACGAGGAGCGGCACTGCCTGGAGCGGTTCGGCCGCCGCCCACTCGACCTGCTCGAGGAGTGGGGGTGGCTGGGCGACGACGTCTGGCTCGCCCACTGCGTGCACCTGGACGAGGGCGACGTGAAGCGGATGGGAGCCACCCGGACGGGGGCCGCGTGGTGCCCGTCGTCCAACCTCCGGCTGGCCTCGGGGATCGCCCCGGCCCGGGCGCTCCTCGACGCCGGGGCGCCGGTGGGGCTCGGCGTGGACGGCTCGGCGTCGAACGACGGCGGCGACCTCCTGGGGGAGGCCCGCCAGGCCATGCTCGTGGCCCGCGCCGGCGGCGACCCTCGGGCCATGAGCGCCCGGGACGCGCTGCGGGCCGCCACCCGCGGGGGCGCCGCGTGCCTCGGCCGCGAGGCCGAGCTGGGGTCCCTCGAGCCCGGGAAGCGGGCCGACGTGGCGCTGTTCGACGTCACGGGGCTCGAGCACGTGGGCGCCGGGATCGACCCGGTCGCGGCGCTGGTGTTCGCGGCGCCGGTGCGGGTCCGGGACCTGTTCGTCGAGGGGGCTGCGGTGGTCCGGGACGGCCACCTGGTCACCGCCGACGAGGAGCGGATCGCTTCGGAGGGTCGCCGCCAGGCCCGGCGGATCGCCGAGCGCGGGGCGGGCCTGTGAGCACGCGGGTCGGCGAGCGGATCCTGGGCGGGGTGGGGCGGAGCGCCCGCCGCGTCGACGGCGTGCCCAAGGTCAAGGGGACGTTCGCCTACGGGAGCGACCTGTGGCACGAGGAGATGCTGTGGGGCGCCACCCTCCGGAGCCCTCACCCGCACGCGCGGATCCGCTCGATCGCGATCGCCGAGGCCGTGGCGAGCTCCGGCGTCCACGCCGTGCTCACGCACGAGGACGTCCCCGGCAAGAAGACCTACGGGCTCGAGTTCGCCGACCAGCCCGTGCTGCCGTGGGATCGCGTGCTGTACGCGGGGCAGCCCGTGGCGATCGTGGCCGCCGAGACGCCCGAGCTGGCCCGGCGCGCCGCCCGGCGGATCCGGGTCGACTACGAGGTCCTGCCGCCGGTGCTCGACATGATCGCGGCGCTCGACCCCGCGGCGCCCAGGCTCCACGACTGGGGCAACGTGCTCCGCCACGTGCGGATCGAGCACGGCGACCCCGACGCCGAGGCCGAGGTCTGGGTCGAGGGCTACTACGAGACCGGGATGCAGGATCAGGCGGCGCTCGGGCCCGAGGCCGGTCTGGCCATCCCGGCCGAGGACGGCGGGGTCGACCTGATCGTGTCGACCCAGTGGCTCCACGTGGACCGGCAGCAGATCGCCCCGGTGCTGAACCTGCCGGAGGACAAGGTGCGGCTCACCCTGGCCGGCGTGGGCGGGGCGTTCGGCTCGCGCGAGGACCTCCACATGCAGATCCACGCGTGCCTGCTGGCGCTCCACACCGGTCGCCCGGTGAAGATGTCCTACGGGCGGGAGGAGTCGTTCCTCGCGCACGTGCACCGCCACCCCTCGCGCGTGTGGATGCGGACCGGCGCGACCGCCGGCGGCCGTCTGGTGTGCGTCCGCGCTCGCGTGGTGATCGACGGCGGGGCGTTCGCGTCGTCGTCGCCGGCGGTGATCGGCAACGCCACGACCTTCCTGGCCGGGCCCTACGAGGTGCCGAACGCGCTCCTCGAGGGGACCGCCGTGTACACCAACAACCCGCCGTGCGGCGCGATGCGCGGGTTCGGCGCCCCCCAGGTGTGCTTCGCGTACGAGGCCCAGATGGATCGGCTGGCGGAGCGACTCGGCCTCGACCCGGTCGAGCTGCGCCTGCGCAACGCGGTCCGGCCGGGCTCGATGCTGCCGACGGGCCAGGTGATCGGGGGCAGCGCGCCGGTGCGCGAGCTGCTCGAGCGGTGCCGCGACGCCCCGCTGCCGCCGGAGCCCGAGCCGAGCGTGCTCCGGGAGCCGATGAGCTTCCCCGGCGGCGCCGGCAACGTGGGCCACGGCGAGGGGCTGCGGCGCGGGGTGGGGTTCGCGCTCGGGTACAAGAACGTCGCGTACAGCGAGGGGTTCGACGATTTCCACGAGGCCCGGGTCACGCTGGCGAACGGCCCCGACGGCCCCGTGGTCGAGGTCCACACCGCCGGCGTCGAGTGCGGCCAGGGGTTCTCCACGGTGATCACCCAGGTCGCGCGGACCGAGCTCGGGGTCGAGGAGGTCGTGCTGCACGCCGCCGACACGCAGGTGGACTCGGCCGGGTCGAGCTCGGCCTCCCGGCAGACGTTCATGGGGGGCGGCGCGGTGCAGCTGGCCTGCCGGGCCGTGGCCGAGGACCTCTTCGCCCGAGCCCGGGCGCGCGCGGCCGTGGCGGGAGAGCTCACGCTGGAGGGCGGTCGCGTGCTGGCGGACGGGGAGCCCGTGGCGGACGTCGCCGACCTGCTCGACGAGCCGATCTCCGCCACGCGCACGTTCCATCACCGGCCCACGCAGCACCTGGACGAGCAGGGCCGGGGCGACGTGCACGTGATGTTCGTGTTCGGCGCCCAGCGGGCGGTGGTCGAGGTCGACGAGGACCTGGGGCTGGTCCGCGTGGTGCAGCTGACGTGCGCGCTCGACGCGGGCCGGGCGGTGAACCCGCAGGGGGTCGAGGGCCAGAGCGAGGGAGGCTCGGCCCAGGGGCTGGGGCTGGCGGTGATGGAAGAGCTCCGGCTCCGCGACGGCGTGATCGCGAACGCCTCGTTCACCGACTACCTGATCCCCACCACGCTCGACATGCCCGAGGTCGTGACCGAGATCGTCGAGGATCCCGAGCCCGGCGTCCCCTACGGGGCCAAGGGCGTGGGGGAGATGTCCACGATCGTCTCGACCGCCGCCATCGTGGCGGCCATCCGGAACGCCACCGGCCGCGTGCTCAACCGGGCCCCGGTCCGTCCGGAGGAGGTCGCCGGTCTGACGGGACCGGTGCCGACGCCCCCATGGCCCCCCGTCCCCGACGTCCCGGGTCAGGAGGCGGTGCCCTCGTACTTCGGCGCCGAGCTCGGTCAGAGCGCCCTGAGCAAGAAGGGACGGGAGGAGTGATGGTGGATCGCGCATCGCTCCGGGGTCGCGACTACATCGAGACCCTGGACTGGACCACGGAGGAGATCGACGAGGCGCTGGCGCTCGCGGCCGAGCTGAAAGCGAAGTTCCGGGCGGGCGAGCCGCACCGGCTGCTGCCCGACAAGACGCTGTTCATGCTGTTCCTGGACAAGTCGACGCGCACCCGGAACGCGTTCGAGGCCGGGATGACGCAGCTCGGCGGGCACGCGCACTTCCTCGATGCCGAGAAGACCCAGGTGGCGCACGGCGAGAGCCCCAAGGACATGGGCATCATCCTGTCCCGCTACGGCCACGGGCTGGCCATCCGCCACGACCTGGTCCCGTACGAGGGCAACGCGTACCTGCGCGAGGTCGCCAGGTGGGCCGAGATCCCGGTGATCAACCTCCAGTGCGACGTCGACCACCCCACCCAGACCCTGGCCGACCTGATGACCCTTCGCGAGCACCGGGGGCAGGACCTCCGGGGCCTGCGGGTCGCGGTGTCGTGGGCGTACGCGCCCTCGTACGCCAAGCCGCTCTCGGTGCCGCAGGGGCTGCTCACGCTGCTGCCGCGGTTCGGGATGGACGTCGTGCTGGCGCACCCACCGGGGTTCGACCTGATGCCCGAGGTCGTGAAGCGGGCGGAGGAGGCGGCCGCGCAGGGTGGCGGCTCGATCGCGTACACCGACGACATGGACGCCGCGTTCGAGGGTGCCGACGTCGTGTACCCCAAGTCGTGGGGGCGCCTGGACCTGTTCACGGACGAGCAGGCTGCGCTGGCCGACGCCGCGAGGTACCGCGACTGGATCTGCGATGCGCGGCGGATGTCCCTGACCAAGGCGGACTCCCTGTACCTGCACTGCCTGCCGGCCGACCGGGGCACCGAGGTCACCGACGAGGTGATCGACGGGCCCCACTCGGTCGTCTACGACGAGGCCGAGAACCGGATGCACACCGGCAAGGCCCTGATGGCCCTCACGATGGGTTGAGCCGCCGCGCGAGCTCGACGAACGGCCGGATCGCGTCGGGGTCGGCCATCGCGCCGGGGCTCGCGGCCTCCTCGACCGGCACGCCCGAGAGGATCCGCTTGACCGGGACCTCCATCCGCTTCCCGTTCAGGGTCTTGGGGATCTCGGGGACGTCGATCACCTCGTCCGGCACGTGCCGCGGCGAGAGCTGGCGGCGGAGCTCGGCGCCGATCCGGGCCCGGAGGTCGTCGTCGAGGGCCGCGCCCTCGGCCAGCGCCACGAACAGGTACAGGCGCCCCTCGCGGCCCAGGGCGCCGGTGTCGACCACCAGGCTCTCGCGGACCTCGGGGAAGGCGTCGACCACGCGGTAGAGCTCGGCCGTGCCGATCCGCACGCCGCCGCGGTTCAGCGTGGCGTCGGAACGCCCGTAGATGATGCAGCCGCCGTCCGGGGTGACCTCCAGCCAGTCACCGTGCCGCCACATGCCGGGGAACGTCTGGAAGTAGCTCTCGCGGTAGCGGGAGCCGTCGGGATCGTTCCACAGCCCGGTCGGCATCGAGGGCATCGGCGCGGCGATCGCGAGCTCGCCGACCTGGCCCACCACCGGGGTGCCGTCGGGGCCGAGCGCCTCGACCTTCGCACCCAGGCACCGGCACTGGATCTCGCCCTCGCGGACCGGCAGCAGCGGGCACGAGCCCACGAACGCGGTGCACAGGTCCGTCCCCCCGCTGATCGAGCCGAGCAGCAGGTCGCCGCCGATCGCCTCGTACACCCACCGGAACCCCTCCGGCGAGAGCGGTGCGCCGGTCGAGCCGATCGAGCGCAACGCCGACAGATCGGCCAGCTCGCGCGGGCGCAGGTCCGCCTTCATGCACGCGTGGAGGTACGGGGCGCTCGTGCCGAAGTAGGTCATCCCCGTGGCCTCCGCCCACCGCCACAACACCCCCAGGTCGGGATGGCCGGCGCTCCCGTCGTACAGCAGCACCGTGGTCCCGAGCAGCAGCCCGCTCACCAGGAAGTTCCACATCATCCAGCCGGTCGTGGTGAACCAGGAGAACCGGTCCTCCGGGCCGAGGTCGCA
>JBHGAT010000011.1:0-17826 GCA_041946645.1 Candidatus Velamenicoccus archaeovorus
GTCACGGCCTTGCCGATGTCGTGCAGCAGGGCCCCCCGCCGGGGGATCCGGGGATCGAGCCCGAGCTCGGCCGCGATGGCCCCCGCGATGTGCGAGGACTCCACGAGGTGCTTCAGCACGTTCTGGCCGTACGAGGTCCGGTACTGCAGCCGGCCGAGCAGCTTGACCAGCTCGGGGTGCATGTCGGTGATCCCGACATCCATCACGGCTTCCTCGCCGGCCCGCCGGATCTGCTCGTCGATCTCCTTCTTGGACCGCTCGTGGGTCTCCTCGATCCGGGCCGGATGGATCCGCCCGTCCGAGACCAGCTTCTCGAGCGTCAGCCGGGCCACCTCGCGGCGCACCGGGTCGAAGCACGACAGGACGACGGCCTCGGGCGTGTCGTCGATGATCAGGTTGACCCCGGTGGCGGCCTCGAAGGCCCGGATGTTGCGGCCTTCGCGACCGATGATGCGGCCCTTCATGTCCTCCGACGGGAGCGAGAAGACCGAGACCGTGGACTCCGAGGTCTGCTCCGAGGCCACCCGCTGGATCGCGATGGTCACGATCTTGCGAGCGCGCTCCTCGCCCTCCTCCCGGGCCCGCTGCTCGATCTCCCGCACCGTGGCCATGGCCTCGCGCTTGGCCTCGTCCACGACCTGGCCGATCAGCGCCTCCTTGGCCTCCTGGCTGGTCATGCGGGCCACCGCCTCCAGCTGGGCCCGATGCTGCTCGGCGGCCTGCTCGAGCTGCTGCCGGACCTTCTGCAGCTTTCGGTCGCGGTCGTCGAGCTCCTCGACCCGCCGGTCCACCTCGCCGAGCTTGCGCTCGAGCGACTCCTCCTTCTGGGCCAGCCGCTGCTCCGAGCGCTTGACCTCCTCACGCCGGGCCCGGATGTCCTCCTCGGCGTCCCGGCGCATCGCGCCGATCTCTTCCTTGACCTCCACGAGGGCCTCGCGCACGACCTTCTCGGCTTCGCGCTCGGCCTCGAGCATCACCTTCTGGGCCTTGGCCTCCGCGGTCTGGGCCCGCGACTGGCCGATCGCCTGGCGAACCAGGTAGCCGATCGCGATGCCCCCGAGCGCGGCCACGATCCCCGCGATCACGGCGTCCATGTCGGTCGTTCCTCCGCCTCAAGACGAGAAAACCGAGCATGGCCTCGATCAGGCCCTGCTCGGCCGTGTGCGCCCTGTGGTGTGGAACTAGGGTGTCAAGGAACCCTCGGGCCCCTCTCGCCCCCCATGCGGTCGTTCGCGGTTCCGGTCGTCGATCACGTTGTCAGGCACAAGTCGAACAGTTGGTCTTCCGATCGAAGCCTCTCAAATGCACAATCTACGGCCTCACGACCCCGGAGGCAAGAGGTGGGATCGCTCATTCCACCGGCCCCGCCTCCACCCGGAGGGCCGCCCCGGCCGCCCACCGCGCCGTGGCGCCGTCGTACCCCCGCCGGCCGAGCAGCGCGACCAGGCGCCGGTAGGCGGTCTCGGGCGGGAGCGTGGCCATCCGCGCGGCCCGGGTCCTGGCCAGGCGGAGCGCGCGATCGCGCTCGTCGCCCTCGAGCCCCTCCAGCGCGGCGTCGATCGTGGCCCGGTCGACCCCCTTGGCCGCGAGCGCCGACGCCACCGCCCGGCGGCCGGCCAGCTTGACCCCGACGGCGTGCCCGGCCAGCTCCTGGGCGAACCGCGCGTCGTCGAGGAGACCCACGGCCGTCAGCCGCTCGAGCTCATCGCCGACCTCGTCCGGGTCGAACCCGGCGCGGAGCAACCGGGTCTGGAGCTCGCGCCGGGAACGGGACCGGACGGCCAGGAGCCCCAGCGCCCGCTCGTGACAGGACAGGGGCTCCTTGGGAACGCGGGACCTCCGGGGGCCGGTCAAGCCTTCCCCTCAACCCGCCGGCGCCCCGGTGGCCTCGCGTTCCTTGTGGCCGGCCTTCGCGGCCGGACCCGCTGCGTCGCCCGTTCCCTCGATCACCTGGACGACCTGGTCGCCCTCCTCGCCGAACGCCGTGAGCCCGACGGCCTCCCGGACCCTGCGCTCGATCTCGGCGGCGATGTCCGTGTGCTCCTTCAGGAACTGGCGCGCGTTCTCGCGGCCCTGTCCGAGCTGGTCGCCCTCGTACGTGAACCACGCGCCGCTCTTCTTGACGATCTCCATGTCGACGCCGACGTCGAGCAGGCTGCCCTCGCGCGAGATCCCGGTGCCGTACATGATGTCGAACTCGCACTGGCGGAACGGCGGGGCCACCTTGTTCTTCACCACCCGCACCCGGGTCCGCGAGCCCACGACCTCGGTGCCGTCCTTGAGGTTCTCGATCTTGCGGACGTCGAGGCGGACCGACGAGTAGAACTTGAGGGCCCGGCCGCCCGGCGTGGTCTCGGGGTTGCCGAACATCACGCCGATCTTCTCCCGGAGCTGGTTGATGAAGATGGCCGTGGTCTCGAACCGCGACAGGGAGCCCGAGAGCTTGCGCATCGCTTGCGACATCAGCCGCGCCTGGAGCCCGACGTGGGTATCGCCCATCTCGCCCTCGATCTCCGCCTTGGGGACCAAGGCGGCCACGGAGTCGACGACGAAGATGTCGAGCGCGCCCGAGCGGACCAGCAGGTCGGCGATCTCGAGCGCCTGCTCGCCCGAGTCGGGCTGCGACACCAGGAGCTCGTCGATGTTGACGCCGAGGTTGCGGGCGTAGGTGGGGTCGAGCGCGTGCTCGGCGTCGATGAACGCGGCGATGCCACCGCGGCGCTGGGCCTCGGCGATGATGTGCAGGCAGACGGTGGTCTTGCCCGAGCCCTCGGGACCGAACACCTCGACGATCCGCCCGCGGGGGACGCCGCCCACGCCGAGCGCGAGGTCGAGCGCGATGGACCCCGTGGGGATCACCGAGACCCCGTGGCCCATCGGGTGCTCGCCGAGGCGCATCACCGCCCCCTTGCCGAACTGCTTCTCGATCTGCGTGAGCGCGACGTCGAGCATCTTGTCCCGATCCATCCGCGAAGCCTCCTTGGTCCCCCTGGCCCACCGGCCGAGCGCCCGGGTGAGCTCCTCCCCCAACTCGGGCCGAACCGTAGCGCCGGGGTCTGACACGACTCACACTCCTGTGATTACAGCCCTGCAAGCCGGGCTTGGCAACCCGGAGCCTAGTCGAACAGGTGTTCGAGGTCAAACACCGGCCGGTCCTCCGCCGCCCAGCGGGAAGGCCTCGAGGACCTCGTACACCGGCGCGGGCCGCTGGAGACGGCTGCGGTAGAGCACGAGGCGGTCGACCTCGAACGGCGCGCTGGCCAGCTCGGGCACCTCCTCCACCGCCACCGGGGGATCGAACCGCGCCACGGTGAGGTGCGGCGTGAAGGCGCGCCGCTCCGGCTCGAACTCGCTCGCCAGCGCCTCGTCGAGGCCCGCGGCGAGCGAGGCCATGGCCCCGGCGGGATCGTCGAGGCCGGCCCACAGGACCCGGGCCCGCCGGGCGCTGGGGAAGGCCCCCATCCCCTCGACCCGCGCGGCGAACGGGGCCGACCGCCCGGCCACCGATCCGACCCGTCGGCGGACCAGGTCGAGGAGCCGCGGCCAGGTGCGGCCGAGGAACTTCAGCGTGACGTGCTGGTTCTGGAGCGGCACCCACCGCGCCCGGGGGTAGCGCTCGCGGAGGGGGGCCAGGGCGTCCCCGATCAGCGTGCGGACCTCGTCGGGGACGTCCACGGCCACGAACAGGCGCAGCGGCCGGGCCTCGGGGCGGGAGGCGCGGTCCCGGGCCATCACACCACCCGGTCGGAGACCGGGAGGGGCCGGCCCTCGAGGTGCCGGCGGACCAGGTCGAGGGCGGCCTGCTCGGCCCACCGGCGCACCCACTCGCGGTCGCCGGGGACGTGGAAGCCGCGCTGGTGCGAGACGCCCTCGGCCTCGAGCCCCACCCACACCGTGCCGGGCTCGACCCCGCCGTGCGCCTCGGGGCCGGCCGCGCCGGTGAGCCCCACCGTGACGTCGGCCCCGAACAGCCGTCGCGCACCCTGCGCCATCTCGCGGGCGCACGCACGGCTCACCACGCCCGGCCCGTCGAGCGTCTCCGCGGTCACGCCGAGCACCGCCCGCTTGGCGGCGGTCGTGTAGCAGACCGCCGATCCCAGGAAGTACCCCGACGACCCGGGCACCGAGGTGATCCTCGCGCCGAGCTCGCCGCCGGTCAGCGACTCGGCGCACGCGAGCGTGAGCCCGGATGCGTGCAGGAGCCGTCCCACCGCCTGCTCGAGGTCCTCGTCGTCGCCGGAGAACACGGGATCGCCGATCCGCCGGACGGCCTCCTCGGCGAGCGGCGCGATCAGCGCGAGGGCCTCGTCGCGCGAGGCCGCCTTCGCCGTGAGCCGCACCTTCACCTCTCCCCCGCCCGCCAGGTACGCGACGGTGGGGTTCGCGGACGAGGCGAACAGGTCGTCGAGGAGCTCGGCCACGCGCGATTCGGCGATGCCGGTGCAGCGCAGGATCCGCGAGACGATCGCGCCGCCGCCCGAGCGCTCCGCCAGCTCGGGGACGATCGTCCCCTCCATCATCTCGCGCATCTCGGCCGGCACGCCGGGGAGCGCGTAGAGACGGCGGTCGCCGCGCTCGATCACGAGGCCGGGGGCGCTCCCCCGCCGCGGCACGATGTACCGGCCGCCCTCCGGGACGTCGGCCTGGACGAGGTTCGAGGCCGGCATGTCGCGCCCCAACCGGGCGAAGCGCTCGCGCAGCATGTCCTCGATCTCGGCATGCCGGATCAGCCGGAGCCCGAACGCGGCGGCGATGGCCTCGCGCGTGATGTCGTCCTGGGTGGGGCCGAGCCCCCCGGTCACGATGACGACGTCCGATCGGCCCAGGGCCAGCCGGAACGCCTCGACGATCCGCTCCAGGTTGTCGCCCACGACCTGGTGGTGGAGGACGTCGACGCCGATCTCCGCCAGCCGCTCGGAGATCCAGCGGGCGTTCGTGTTGGCGATCTGGCCGAGCAGCAGCTCGGTGCCGACCCCGACGACCTCGGCGTTCACGCGCTCGCCCGCATCACCGGGTCATCCGGCCGACGTCGGCGACGGCGACGGCTGCTCGTAGCTGTAGGTGGCCTTCCAAGGGTGCCCCGGGCGACCCGGGAACCCCTTGTCGACCCCGCTCACGATGATCCGGGCGCTCGCACCGTGATCGAGCCGGACCTTCACCTGGACCTGTCCCTGGAACGAGCGGCTCTCGTCCGGGCGGAGCGCGAACGTCTTGGGCGCTCCGTCGTCGACCGTCACGGTCACCTCCACGTCCTGCCGGGCCAGCACCACCACCTGGAGGGGGCGGTTGACCGACCCGGCCAGCGGCGCCTCCGAGGGGAGCTCGGCCGGCGGCGGCGCGGCCGTGCGTCCCGAGAGCACGCCGAAGGCCGCCGCGAGCACCAGGACCAGGGCGGCCACCATCACGAACAGCCGATGGTTGTCCCGGCGCCGGGCCGCGCCCACGGGCGGCCGCGTGCCGGTGGGGAGCGGCTGGGACGGCGGGGGGGGCGGCGGGGCCTGCCGCGCGTACCGGCGGACCAGCTCGTCGCCGGGCAGCCCCAGGTAGGTGGCGTACGAGCGCAGGCATCCGCGCGCATGGACGTCGCCGAGGAGCCGGTCGTACCGCTCGTCCTCGAGCGCCTCGAGGAACTCTGGTCGGATCCTCGTGTCGCGGCTCGCCTCGTCGATGCTCACGCCGCGAGCGCGACGGGCACGCCGGAGCGTGGACCCGGCCCCGGTCGTCGCCTGCCTCACGCCCTCCTCCTGGTCGGGGGCCCACCGGATTATAGGGACGCCACCACCCGTCTAGACTCGGGCCCGTGGAGCCGGACGCCGTGACCGTCGTGGTGGAGATCCCCAAGGGCTCGCGGAACAAGTACGAGATGGACCACCGGACCGGCGCGATCGTGCTCGACCGGATGCTGTTCACGTCGATGCAGTACCCCGCCGACTACGGCTTCATCGAGGGGACCCTGGCCCTCGACGGGGACCCCCTGGACGCGCTGGTGTTCGTGGGCGAGCCCACGTTCCCGGGCTGCCACATCACGGTGCGCCCCATCGGGCTGTTCCGGATGCACGACGAGAAGGGCCCGGACGAGAAGATCCTGTGCGTCCCGCTCCGCGACCCCCTGTGGTCGCAGGTGCAGGACCTGGGCGACGTGAACCCCAACCTGCTGAACGAGATCGAGCACTTCTTCGCGGTGTACAAGGACCTCGAGGGGCACAAGGTCGGCACGGAGGGGTTCGGCGCACGCGAGGAGGCGATCCGGGTGATCGCGGAGTCCCGCGCGCGACACCGGGGGTGACCGGTGCGCGAGCGTCCGTCCCGGCCCCGCCCGGTCCGTCCATCGGCCCTAGGTCCTCCAGCGCACGCGGCGAGTAGACTTCCGCCGGGTGTCATCCCCCGTCCGGGGCGCTACGGTGGCCCCGTGGAGGAGGACCGAAGCATGGGACCGGACGAGCGATCCTCCGAGCAGTGGGGCGAGGCCTCGCCGCTGTCGCTGGTGACCGAGTCCGTGAGCCTGCCCGCCCTGCGCGCCGAGGGGCCCGTTCGGTACATCACGGTCTCCGGCGACCGCGACACCGGCGGTTGGGGCATCGTCGGGGCCTTCTGGATCTCGCTCGACGGCAAGCGGGGGGGCTTCCTGGTCAACCCGAACGCGCTGTTCACCGGGAGCGAGATGGTCAAGGGGTTCCGGGGGGCCCTGCGGCGGGGCTGGACCGAGGACCAGATCTACCGCTACTGGCAGGGGAAGGCCGGGCGCGTCGACGCCGGCGTGAAGGTGGAGCGGCAGCAGTACGCGGAGAGCCTGTGGCGGCTCCACCGGATGATCCAGGACCAGTAGCTACGGCGTGTGCGCGGAGCGGGACTCCTCCCACTCCTCCCAGGTGACCAGCACGTCGCGAGCCTTCGAGCCGAGCGACGGGCCCACGATCCCCCGCTCCTCGAGCAGGTCCATCAGCCGGCCGGCCCGGGCGAAGCCCACCTTCAGCTTGCGCTGCAGCATCGAGGTCGACCCGAGCTGGGACCGGATCACCAGCTCGGCGGCCTGCTCCAGCAGCTCGTCGTCGCCGCCGAGGTCCTCCTCGCCCTCGACCGGCGGCTTGCCCAGCCCCTCGACGTTGGTGGAGTACTCGGGCCCGCGCTGGGCCCGGATCCACTCGGACACGCCCTGGATCTCCTTCTCGGTCACCCACGCCGCCTGGAGCCGGGTGGGCTTGGACGCGCTCGAGGGCGCGAACAGCATGTCGCCGTGCCCGACCAGCTTCTCCGCCCCGTTCATGTCGAGGATCACGCGCGAGTCGGCCTGGCTCGAGGTCATCAGGGCGATCCGGCTGGGGATGTTGGCCTTGATCAAGCCGGTCACCACGTCCACGGACGGGCGCTGCGTGGCGACCACGAGGTGGATCCCCACCGCGCGAGCCATCTGCGCGATGCGCACGATCGTCTCCTCCACGTCGCGCGGCGCGACCATCATGAGGTCGGCCAGCTCGTCGATCACGACGAGGATGTACGGGAGGTCGCCGAACTCCTCCTCGCGCCCCGGCGGGACCCGGAGCGTGCCGGCCTCGAGCCCCTCGCGGTACCCGTCGATGTCCCGGACGCCGACCATCGCCAGCAGCTCGTAGCGGTTCTCCATCTCGCGGACCACCCACCCCAGCGCCTCGGCCGCGCGCTTGGGGTGCACGATGACCGGCGAGAGCAGGTGGGGCAGGTCGGCGAAGTGCGCGAGCTCCACCCGCTTGGGATCGACCAGCACGAGCTTCACCTGGTCGGGCGTCGTCCGCATCAGGATCGACGTGATGAACGAGTTGATCAGGCTCGACTTCCCGGCGCCGGTGGCCCCGGCGATCAGCAGGTGCGGCATCTTGGTCAGGTCCACCATCTGCGCTCGGCCGTGGACGTCCTTGCCGAGCGCGACCGACAGGGGATGGGGGTCGTCCTTGGCCGCCTTCGAGCGCAGGATGTCGCCGAGCATCACGAAGTCCCGGACCCGGTTGGGCACCTCGACGCCGATCGCGGAGCGACCGGGGATCGGCGCGATGATCCGCACGTCGGGCGTGGCCAGCGCGTACGCGATGTCGTCGGCCAGCGAGAGGACCTTGTTGACCTTGGTCCCGGCCTCGACCTCGACCTCGTACAGGGTCACGGTGGGACCGCGGTGGGCCGCCGGAACGCGCGCCGGCACCCCGAAGGTCCGGAAGGTCCGCTCGAGCGCCTCGACCGTGTGCTCCTCGTCGAGGTTCGAGCCCGTCGAGGCGGGAGCCGCCCGCAGCAGGTCCAGCGGGGGCAGCTTGTAGACGCCGCTCCGGGGCGACGGTGGCTCGATGCGCAGGACCGGCTCGGGCTCCGGCTCGGGCTCGGGCTCGCGGAGGTCGACCACCGGGGGGAGCCCCTCCTGCGTGTCCCGACGGCGGCGCTCGCGGCGGCGCTGCCCACGGGGCTCCGGCCGGGGTGCGGCGTCCACCTCCTCCTCGGCGGCCGGGAGCAGGTCCCGGACCCGGGCCCACACGGTCGACAGCGGCGTGCCGGTGAAGATCAACAGGCCCAGGATGGCGACCCCGGCGCAGACGATGCCCGAGCCGACCGCGGAGACGGCCTTGGCCAGCGGCCAGGCGGTCACCGCGCCGATCGCGCCCGCGGCGTCGGCCACGGCGTCGTACCCGGCCAGCGGCCGGGGGTTGCCCCGAGCCAGCGAGAGCAGCCCGAGGATCCCCACGAGCGCGACGGCGAACCCGACGGCCATCCGGACCCGGTCCTCCTCGGCGGTCCCCCGCAGGAGCAGCACGCCCCAGTACAGGGCCAGGACCGGGACCGTCACGGCGGCCAGGCCGACGCTCGCGTGCAGGACCACGTCGAGCCCTCGACCCACCACCCCCGCGGCGTCGAACCACACCGCCAGCACCGCGATCAGGGCCAGGACCACCAGCCCGATCCCCACGGCGTCGCGGGCCCACGGCGCGAGGTGCTGCCGGACCGGCGTGCGGGTCCCGGCGCGCGAGCCGCGGCGCCCCGCGGCCCGGCCGCGGCGGCCGCCGCGCTTGGTCCTGGCCATCACACCTCCAAGATCACGGGCAGGATGACCGGCTTGCGCTGGGTCACCTCGTAGAAGTAGCGGCCCAGCGTCCGCCGGACGGTCTGCTCGAGGACGCCGCGGTCGATCACCTCCGACGCGGCCCCCTCCTTCAGCGAAAGCATGACGCGTTCGCGCGCCTCTTCAAGGATGTGTCCGGCCAGATCGTCGAACACGAAGCCCCGGTTCACGATGTCGGGTCCGGCCACGATCTCGCCGTGGTGCGCGTCGATGGCCACGACCACCACCACGACGCCCTCGCCCGAGAGCTTGCGGCGGTCGCGGAGCACGACCTCGCCCACGTCGCCGATCCCGAGCCCGTCGACGAACGTCATCCCGGCCGGGACCCGGTCCACCACGCGCACCCGCTCGCCGACCTCGATCACGTCGCCGTCCTCGCACACCAGGACGTGGTCGGCGGGGATCCCCACCTCGGTGGCCAGCCTGGCGTGGTGCGCGAGGTGCCGGCGCTCGCCGTGGATCGGGACGAACCATCGGGGCCGGACCAGCGAGAGCATCAGCCGGAGCTCCTCCTGCGCGGCGTGGCCCGACGCGTGCACCGGCGACGCCGGGAGGTGGTGGACGTCGGCGCCGGTGCGGTACAGGCCGTCGATCACGCGGTGGATCGCGGGCTCGTTGCCCGGGATCAGGCTCGAGGACAGCACCACGGTGTCGCCCTGGTCGAGCTTGACCCACTTGTGCTCGCGCGCCGCCATCAGGGACAGGGCCGAGAGCGGCTCGCCCTGGCTCCCGGTGCAGACGACCACGACCCGGGACGGGTCCATCTCCTCGAGCTGCTCGATGGGGATCACGTCCTGCTCGGGGACCGTGAGGATGCCCAGCCGCCGCGCCGCGTCCACGCTCTGGTGCATCGAGCGTCCCAGGAACGCCACGACCCGCTCGTTGGCGCGGGCGGCGTTCACGACCTGCTGGATCCGGTGGATGTGGCTCGAGAAGCACGCCACGACGACCAGCTGCGGTGCGCGCGCCACGATGTCCTGGATCACCGGCCCCACGCTCCGCTCGCTCCTGGTGTAGCCGGCCTCCTCGGCGTTGGTGGAGTCCGACAGCAGCAGGTGCACGCCCCGCCCGGCCTCCTCGGCCAGCGCGTGGAGATCGGTGGGCCGCCCGTCGAGCGGCGTCTGATCGATCTTGAAGTCGCCGGTGTGCAGGATCGAGCCGAGCGGCGTGTCGACCGCCACGGCCATGCCGTCGGGGATCGAGTGGGTGACGCGCATGAACCGCATCGAGAACGGCCCCGCCACCGCCGCCTCGCCCGGGACCACCTGCCGGAACGCCGCGCGATCGCTCACCCCGTGCTCCTCGAGCTTGCCCTCGAGCAGCGCGAGCGTGAACGGCGAGCCGTACACGGGCAGCGTGCGGTCGAACTCGCGCAGCAGGTACGGCACCGCGCCGATGTGGTCCTCGTGCCCGTGGGTGAGCACGATCGCCTCGACCCGGTCGCGGTGCTCGCGGACGTACTCGAAGTCCGGCAGGACCAGGTCGACGCCCGGCTGGTCCGCGTGGGGGAAGGACAGGCCGACGTCCAGGACCAGCATGCGCCCGGCGAGCTCGACGCAGGCCATGTTCCGCCCGACCTCCCCCACGCCGCCGAGGAAGCTCAGGCGGGCCGGCCCGGACCCGACCGCGGGGGCCGGGACCGGGCTACCGGAGGCCGGCATCCACGAGCGCCTTCTCGATCCTCGTCCGCTCCTCGGGCGTGGCGGGCACCAGGGGCAGCCGGGGGGGTCCGGCCGGCAGGCCGAGGATCTCCAGGGCGGTCTTCACGGGGATCGGGTTGGTCGTGATGAACAGCGTGTTGAACAGCGGCGTGAGCTCCTCGTGGACCTTGCGGGCGGCGGCGATGTCGCCGGAGGCGACCAGGTCGGTGAGCTGATGGACGCGCTCGCCGATGATGTTGGAGGCGACCGAGACCACGCCGTCGGCGCCCAGGCACATGTAGCCGAACGTGGCCCAGTCGTCGCCCGAGTAGACCTCGAAGTCCGCCGGGGCCTCGCTGATCAGCCGGGAGATGGCCTGGAAGTCGCCGGTCGAGTCCTTGACGCCGACGATGTTCGGGACCGTGGCCATCCGCAGCAGCGTGTCGTGCTCGATCCGGGTGGCCGTCCGGCCGGGGATGTTGTACGCGACGATCGGCAGGTCGACGGCGTTCGCGACGCGGGTGAAGTGCTCGAGCAGCCCGCGCTGCGGCGGCTTGTTGTAGTACGGGGTGACCAGCAGCAGCCCGTCGGCGCCGAGCCGCTCCGCCTCGCGCGAGAGCTCGATCGTCTCGCTGGTGTTGTAGGTGCCGGTCCCGCAGACCACCTTGCCCCTGCCGTCCGCGGCCTCGATCACCGCGCGGAACAGATCCACCTTCTCCCGGTGGTTGAGGGTGGGGGCCTCGCCCGTGGAGCCGGCCGCGACCAGGGTGTCGGTGCCGTGCTCGAGCAGGTGGCGCGCCAGCTCCTGCGCGCCGTCCAGATCCAGCGAGTGGTCCTCCCGGAACGGGGTGACCATGGCGGTGGCGACCGCCCCGAACCTACCGGCCATGTTCCCTCCTTGCGTGCCGGGTGCGGCGGCGGACGGCTCCACGTCGGGCGGGAGGCCGGGCCCCGCTCAGGCGTCCTGGCTTTCATCGGCCGCCCTGCCCACGCCGTGGGCTCGGAGCCTAACACCGTTCCACGCGTCGCACAAGAGTCACAAGAGCCACATGTTCAACGTGGCGTTCGGGTTGCTCCAGCACCTCCTGCGCATCGATCGGGAGGTCGGAGGCGGGCGCGACCTCCCGGCTATCCTAGCGAGATGCCGAGGATCTACACCAAGACCGGCGACGACGGCACGACCGGCCTGCTCTACGGGGGCCGGATCTCCAAGGCCGATCCCGCGGCCGAGGCCTACGGCACCGCGGACGAGGCGGTCGCGGCGCTCGGGGTGGCCCGCGCGCTCGCGGCCGACGCCGCGCTGGCCGAGGAGCTCCTGGGGCTCCAGCGGTCGCTGTTCGTGGTGGGCGCCGACCTCGCGGTCAACCCGAAGGAGCGTGGCAAGCTCGAGCCCGCGGTGTCGCTGGTCACGGCGGAGATGGTCGAGGCGCTGGAGCGGCGGATCGACGCGCTGGTGGCCGAGCATCCGCTGCCGAACGCGTTCGTCGTGCCGGGCGCCGACCCCGTTTCGGCCGTCCTCGACGTGGCCCGGAGCGTCGTCCGCCGGGCCGAGCGACGGGTGGTCGAGCTCCGCGACGCCGGCGCCGAGGTCAACCCGGAGGTCCTGCGGTTCCTGAACCGCCTCTCGGACCTGCTGTTCGTGCTGGCCCGGGGGCAGGCCGGGGGGTCCGAGCCCGCCAGCCGCGGGGGCGCGTAGCTACTGCTGCCGGACGAAGGCGCCGTAGTTGTCCTGGCCGATCAGCAGGACCACCAGGCCGATGTGCTTGTCCTCGAGACCGCCGAACGACACGCGGAAGGTGTCGGTCTGCCCGTCCGGCACGGGGGACGGCGACTCGACCGTCCCGTCGATCCGCTTCCCGTCGCGCGCGTCGAGGAGGTAGAAGTCCGGCGGGCCGAGCTGGCGCCCCGTGGCGTTGGCGATCGTGAGGGTCCCGGTGTCGCCCTCGAGCTGGAGGGTGGCGGTCAACCCGGTGTTGGCGTAGCGGTAGATCAGCGCGCCGGGCGGTCCGGTGATCGTGGCCACCGGGCTCTGGCTCGGGGTCACCGGTGGCGTCGAGCCCCCTCCCCCGCCCCCCGAGCCGGTGCACGCCGCCGCGACGCCGATGGCCAGCAGGAGCGCCGCGGCGCGGACGGTAGGCTTCATGCGGTGCGGCATCATACGGGAAGCGGCCGGGCGAGGACGTCGGGGGCGTGAGGGCGCTCGAGCTCCGGCGGCACGCCCGGCGGGACCCCCAGGCCGACGCGCTCTCCGCCGAGGGGCGGGCGCAGGCCCAGGCGGTGGGCCGCACGCTGAGCGGACCGTACGCCGTGGTGTTCGTCTCGCCGGCCCGGCGGGCCGCCGAGACCGTCGCGTGGCTCCTCAGGGGCCACGGCCAGCAGCTGCCCCCGCACACCGTGGTCCCCGGTCTCGCCGCCGGGGATGTGGACGACTCGCCGAAGGGTCTGGGGCGCGTCGTGCTCGAGCTGCTGCAGCGGGTCCCGGACGGCGCACGGGGCCTCGCCGTGGGGCACACGCCGCTGATCGAGCGGGCCGTGCTCGGGCTGACCGGGCGACGGATCGAGCCGCTCGGCGAGTGCGAGGGGGTCCTGCTCACGGAGCGCGACGAGGACCTGGCCGTGGAGGAGCTCCGGCTCGGCTGACGTGGGCCCGGACCTCTCGCACCCGGCATCGGCCCTGGGGCTGGGGATCGCGCTCGGCGCCTCCCCCGGCCCGGTGCAGCTGCTGCTGTTCTCGGAAGCGTCGCGAGGCGGCGTGGGCCGGGGGCTCCGGGCGATGGCCGGCGCCAACGCCACGTTCGGGGTGATGCTGCTCCTGCTGGCGGCCGGCCTGTCGTCGCTCGAGCCCGGCCAGACGTTCCTGCGGGTGGTCCGCGTGGTCGGCGGGGCCTTCCTGGTGTGGCTCGCGATCGACGCCGTGCGCGAGAGCCGGCGCCCCGTGGCGACGCAGGGGGCGGGCGGAGGCCTGCATCCCTCGGCCCGCGGGGTGGTCGCGGTGCTCCTGAACCCGGGCGTCTACGTGTTCCTGGCCACCACGGGTGCGGCCGTGGCGGCCGACGCCGCGAGCGCCGGCGGGCGGGGGCTCGCGCTGCTCACGGTGCTGGCGCTGCTCGCGGGGGTCTCGATCATGGACACCGGGATGGTGCTGCTCGGGAGCGGCGCCCACCGGGTGAGCGAACGCGCCCTGCGGATCCTGGGCGACGTGCTGGCGGCCGGCCTCGCGGCCCTCGGCCTGTGGCTGGTGTGGCAGGGGGTCGCCGGCTAGCCCGGCGCGGACGCGGCCTCACCCTCAGAACACGAACGAGCACCACGGTGCGGGGTCCCACGCGAACATCGCGTCGGCCCGGGCCAGGGCGCCGGGCCGGAGCTCCTCGACCCGGCCGGCCCGGGCCAGCTGCCGGAACCCCATCCCCCCCAGGTAGCACGCCCCGAGCTCGTTCACGGTGAGCGCGAGGTCGGGCCCGCCCTGGGTGGGCCGGCACGAGGCGCCGTCCGGGCCGCCCTCGAGCTCGTACCGTCCCTCGTTCCACGGGCAGAACGGGTCGGCCACCTCGATCACGACCCGTCCCGGCGCGGCGTAGCGCCGGGCCTCGAGCGCCGCGGGGACGTCCACGAGCCGCACCCACAGGCCGTCACCCAGCCGGAAGCGGAGGCGGTCGGGCTCGCGGAGCAGGTGCAGCAGCGGCTCGTCGAAGGGCCGGTTCCACGCGGTGAACCGGTCCATCAGGTCCACGTCGAACACGTACCGCCAGAGATCCGCGTACGCCTGGGGCGTGAGGGCCACGAGCTCGTCCACCGCCAGCTCGTTGCGGCGCTCCTCCTGCCACTCGTGCTTGACGTGGTAGACGGCGAAGCCGTCGATCGCCTCGCCGGTCTGGTGCGCGGCGTAGAAGCGGGGACGCTCGTCGCCGTGGTGCCGCTCGTCGAAGCGGTAGGCGAACCACGTGGGGTCCATGGCCATCATGCCCGGACGCTCCCGCCGGACATGGTCGTGGATGGGCAGGAACCGTTCCAGCGCAAGGTTCCGCTCGAGCAGTCGGACGCGGCCCGAGGGGTGGTACCCGCGGACGAACGCCGTGCGTTCACGCTCGACGTCGATCACGCCGCGGTACGTGGCGAGCGCGTAGCCGAACCGGCCGTAGATCGAGCCCTCGGACGCGTACAGCGCCGCGACGGGCTCGGAGCCCGCGTGGACGTCGTCGAGCTGCCGCCGCATCAGCGCCGAGTTGATCCCGAGCCGCCGGTGGGTCGGCTTCACACCGACCCCGGTGATCCCGGCCGTGCGGACCTCGCCGCCCGGCACGGTCATCGTGAACGAGACGGCGGAGGCGCCGCCCACCATCTCGTCGCCGTCGAAGGCGGCCAGGCAGCGATCGAGCTCCGCCACGGTGCGCTCGCGCTCCAGGTCCCCGGGGCGCAGGTGCGACCCGAACGCCGTCTCGAGGGTGCGCCCGTACGCCTCGAACTCGTCGGGCCCGATCGTGCGGATCCGCAGGTCCATCGGTCCCGCAAGCCTACGCCGCACCGGCGGCCGGCCTCACGGGACCGTGGGCGGCGGGTCCAGGAGCGGCTCGAGCCCGACCGTGAGCCCCCGCCGGGTGGCCGCGGCCCGGATGGCCAGCAGGATCCCCGGCATGAACGACGTCCGGTCGGTGGAGTCGTGGCGGATCGTCAGGGTCTGGCCCTGCCCGCCGAAGATCACCTCCTGGTGCGCCACCAGCCCGGGGAGCCGCACGGAGTGGATCCGGACACCCTCGACCTGTCCGCCCCGGACTCCGGCGACCAGCTCGGTCCCGGCGGCGGGGGCGCCCGCGGCCCGCCGGGCCTGCACCAGCCGCTCGGCCGTGGCGATCGCCGTGCCCGAGGGGGCATCGGCCTTCCCCTGGTGATGCAGCTCGACGATCTCGGCGTCGGGGAAGAACGCGGCGGCCATGGCGGCGAACCGCTGCATCAGCACCGCGCCCAGGGCGAAGTTGGAGACCACGATCACGTTGGACTCGGCGCCCTCGGCCTCGATCGTCCGGCGGACGTCCTCGAGGTCGTCCGCCGTGATGCCGCTGGTGCCGACCACGAGGTTGACGGCGTGCTCGACGCACCACCGGATCGTGTCCCGGACCACGTCGGGATGGGTGAAGTCCACGGCCACCTCGACCTCCGCCTCGAGCAGGCGATCCAGCTCGTCGGACAGGGGCACGTCGAGCTCGGGACGCCCGATCAGCGGTCCGATGGGCTGCCCGACCCTGGACCGGTCGATGGCGGCGGCCAGCCCGAGGTCGTCGGCGTCGACCACCGCCCGACAGACCAGCTGCCCCATCCGGCCGGCGGCCCCGATCACCCCGACCCGGATCATCGGAACGCCCGCCGGTCGAAGGGCCCCAGCACCGCCAGGGAGAACGGCTGCGACAGGATCCGCTTGGCCGCGCGGCGGGCGTCCTCGAGCGTCACGGCGTCGATCCGCCCGAGGATCTGGTTGACGGTGAGGATCTCGCCGTGGGAGAGCTCGGACTTGCCGAGCCGCGACATCCTCCCGCTGGGGTCGTCCAGCGAGAGCACCAGCGAGCCCTTGAGGTGGCCCTTGGCCCGCTCGAACTCCTTCTCGGTGAGCCCGCCGTCGGCGACGTCGTGCAGCTGGTCGCGGACGATGTCCAGGACCTCGCGGGCGCGGGCCGGCGTGGTCCCCGCGTACGCGGCGAACAGGCCCGCCTCGAGATACATCGTGTGGTAGCTGTACACGGAGTAGGCCAGGCCGCGGCGCTCGCGCACCTCCTGGAACAGGCGCGACGACATCCCGCCGCCGATCGCGTTGTTCACGATCCCGAAGGCGAACCGGTCCGGGTCCGAGCGCGACACCCCGTTGGTCCCGATGCACAGGTGCGCCTGCTCGGTCTTGCGTCGGCGGACCACCATCTCTCCGGAGGCCCGGGGGGCGTGGCCGCCCTGACGCAGGTTCCACACGGCCGGCCCCTCCCGGCGGACCGGACCCGTGTCCATGGCCGCCGCGATGCGCTGGAGGAGCTCGTCGTGGTCGAGGTTGCCGGCGGCCGAGACCACCAGGCTGGCCGGCACGTAGTGCCGCCGGTAGAACCGGTGGACCTGCTCGCGCGTCGCCCCGGTGATGCTCTCGACGGTCCCGAGGATGGGCCGCCCCAGCGGGTGGTCGGGCCAGAGGGTCTCGTTCAGGAGGTCGTGGATCAGGTCGTCGGGCGTGTCCTCGTGCATGTGGATCTCCTCGAGGATCACCTGCCGCTCGGCCTCGAGGTCCCGGGCCCGGATCACCGAGTGCTGGAGCATGTCGCACAGGTGCTCGACCGCCATCGGCAGGTCGCGGTCGCGTACCCGCGAGTAGAAGCACGTGTACTCCTTGGCGGTGAAGGCGTTGACGTCGCCGCCCACGGCGTCGAACGCCTCCGCGATGTCGCGGGCGGTCCGCGTCTTCGTCCCCTTGAACAGCAGGTGCTCGAGGAAGTGCGAGGAGCCGCTGATCCGGGGGGGCTCGTCCCGCGAGCCGGCGAGGACCCAGAAGCCGAGCCCCACCGACCGGACACCGGGCATCCGCTCGGTGACGACCCGGAGGCCCGACGCGAACTCGGTGCGCCGGATCGGCATGGAGACCTAGGAGCGCTCCCGGCGCTCGCGGTCGCGATGCCGGCGGTCGCGGTCGCGGCCACGCCCACGGTCGCGGTCACGGTCGCCGTGCGGGCGCTCGCGGCGCGGCGCCTCCTCGACCTCCATGCCCTCGGGGACCTCCCACTCCGGGCCGATCGGCTTCAGGCTGATCTTGCCCATCTGGTCGATGTCCTGGATCTCGACCTCGATCGTGTCCCCCTCCTTCACGGCCTCCTCGACGCTGGACAGCCGGCGGCCCCGGCCGAGCTTGGAGATGTGCACCAGGCCGTCGCGCCCCGGCACCAGGTTGACGAACGCGCCGAACGTGGTGGTCTTCACGACCTTGCCGGTGAACCGCTCGCCCACCGAGAGCGGACGGGGGTTGGCGATCTCGTCGATCATCCGGGCCGCCTCGTCGGCGCCCTGGCCCTCCTTGGAGCCGATGAACACCGTGCCGTCGTCCTGGATGTCGATGTCGGCGCCGGTCATCGCGATGATCTCGTTGAT
>JBHGAT010000110.1:0-6237 GCA_041946645.1 Candidatus Velamenicoccus archaeovorus
CCGCTCACCATCATCGGGGGCCAGGCGTCCGCGCACGAGCCCGTGCAGACGATCTTCCCGTTCGCTTCCTGGGTGTTGTAGTAGAGGGTCAGGCCCTTCGCCGTGTCCAGCACGGTGCCCACGCCGTCCACCTTCGCGGTGCCGATCGCGGCACCGCCGCCCGTGTCGCTCGAGCCACCACCCTGCGCCGAGGCGCTCGAGCCGCCGTTGCTGCATGCCGCCACCAGCAGCGCACCGGCGGCCGCCAGAGCGAGCAGGCCCGGTCGCGCCCGTCCGATCGATCCGATCCCCATGTCCACCTCCTGCCGACGTCCGCGGCTCCCCGTCTCGCAGGGTGTACGGACGAGCGGGGCGGACGGACGGCCCCGGATGACCGCACCAGCCGGGGCCCGATCTGCGTGGGGATGGCGCGTGCGGCCGGCTCAGCCGCCCTCGTCGAGGCGCCGCCACATCAGGAAGTGGAGGCCGATCACGGGGACCGTGAAGCCCGCGCCTCGAACCTGGAACCCGAAGCGCCGGTAGAACTCGACCGCCGTGGCTCGCGCGTTGCACCAGACCAGCGAGCCGCCTCGCTCGGCAGCGTGGTCCAGGCACGCCCGGAGCAGCGCCGCGCCGAAGCCCTGCCCCCGGACCTCGGGGAGCGTGGCCATGCCCCGGACCCGCCAGGCGCCGTCGTGGGGAACGTCGGGCGGCGGCTCGGGCACGATGGTGGCGATCCCCACCAGCCGGCCCTGGTCGAACGCGCCCGCGTGCAGCGCGTCGGGGTGGTCGTCGCCCGGGTACACGAGCTCGTCGGCGCGCTGGTGCGGGCGGAGCACCCGCTGCCGGAGCTCGCGGACCGCCACCAGGTCGGCCGGTCGGATCCTCTCGTCGACGTCCACGGTGACCGGGGAAGCCTACTCCCGTTGGCCGGATCCGGTGGTGGGGTCGTGGGCCGGGCGGGCGGGGCCGGTTCCGCTCGGCGGCCGCGTCGATCCCGCCAGCGCGGCCTCGATCGCGTCGGCCTGGGCCAGCACCGCCGGCGGCGAGGGTCCGCCCGGCATCGACCGGGTCCGGACGGCTCGATCCGGGTCGAGCAGCGCCGCGCCACCGGGGAGCCCGGCGTGGCGCCACTCCTCCTCGCTCAGGTCCCGGAGGCCGCGGCCCTCGGCCTCGAGCTCGCGCAGCAGTCCCCCCACTCGCCGATGGGCCTCGCGGAACGGGACGCCGCCCTTCACGAGCTCCTCGGCCAGGTCGGTGGCGAACAGGCCCTCCGCCCCCGCGTCCCGCCGCATCGCCTCGGGCCGGAACCGGACCGTCTCGACGCATCCGGCGAGCGCCGGCAGCACGGCGCCGAGCGTGTCGACGGCGTCGAAGACGGGCTCCTTGTCCTCCTGCAGGTCCCGCTGGTAGCCGAGCGGGAGACCGACCAGGACGGTCGTGAGCGTGGCGAAGTCGCCGAGCAGCCGCGCCGCCTTGGCCCGCGAGAGCTCGGCCACGTCGGGGTTCCGCTTCTGCGGCATCATGCTCGAGCCCGTCGAGTAGGCCTCGTCGAGCACGGCCCAGCCGAGGGCCTCCGTCCAGCGGATCAGGTCCGCGGCCAGGCGGGACAGGTGGGTGCCGCAGATCGCCGCGGCCCCCAGGAGCTCCTGCGCGAAGTCCCGATCCGAGACCGCGTCGAGCGAGTTGGCGAACGACCGGTCGAGCCCTACCCGCGCCGCCGTGGCGGCCGGATCGAGGTCCAGGGACGAGGTCGCGAGCGCCCCGGCGCCGAGCGCGGAGACCGAGCTCCTGACCGCCCACTGCCCGAAGCGCTCACGGTCGCGGAGCAGCCCCCATGCGTGCGCCAGGAGATGGTGCCCGAGCGTCACCGGCTGTGCCGGCTGCCCGTGCGTCGTCCCCGGCATCACGCTCGCGGCGTGCTCGCGCGCGTGGGCCACCAGGGCGCGGATCAGCCGCTCGATCCCCGCGACGATCCCGCGCTCGGCCTCGAGCAGCCACAGACGCAGTTCGGTCACCACCAGGTCGTTGCGGCTGCGGCCGGCGTGCAGCTTCTCGCCGATCTCGCCCAGCCGCTCGGTCACGCCGCGCTCCACCGCCGAGTGGATGTCCTCGTCGGCCGGGTGGAAGGCGAAGCGGCCGGCGGCGATCTCCTCCCCCACCTCCTGCAGGGCCGAGACCAGCAGGCCGACCTCGCCCTCCTCCAGCAGCCCGGCGTCCCGGAGCGCGTGGACGTGGGCGATGCCGGCCCGCACGTCCTGGCGCACCAGCCGGACGTCGACGTCCAGGCTCCGGCCCAAGGCGTGCGCCTCGGTCGCCGGCGGGGCGGTGAACCGGCCGCCCCACAGCGGCGCCTCGGTCACCGCGAGCCCTGCCTGGTCGACCACACCTTGAGGGGCATCCCCCACAGTCTGACGAACCCGGCCGCGTGGTGGTGATCGAAGGCGTCCTCCGGCCCGTAGGTCGCCAGCCCCTCGTCGTACAGTGACCACGGCGAGCGACGCCCCGACACGGTGCAAGCCCCCGCCGAGAACGTCAGGCGGACCTCGCCGGTCACGTGCTCCTGGGTCGTCTCGACGAACGCATCGAGCGCGGTCCGCAGCGGCGAGAACCACAGGCCGTCGTACACGAGGTCGGCCCAGCGCTGCTCGATGCCGGGCTTGAAGTGCGCCACCTCGCGCTCGAGCGTGAGCGACTCGAGCGCCCCGTGCGCCGCGATCAGGGCGAGGGCCCCCGGCACCTCGTACAGCTCGCGCGACTTGATGCCGACGCGCCGGTTCTCGATCATGTCCACGCGCCCGAACCCGTACCGCCCCCCGAGCGCGTCCACCGTGCGGATCAGCTCGGGCAGCGGCATCGACACGCCGTCCAGGCTGACCGGTACGCCGCGCTCGAACCCGATCGCGACCTCGGCCGGCTCGGCCGGGCGGAGCGCGGGCGGCGCCGTGCGCGCGAACGCGTCCTCGGGCGGCGCGGCCCAGGGATCCTCGAGCGGACCGCATTCGGCCGTCCGGCCCCACAGGTTCTCGTCGATCGAGTACGAGGTCGCCACGTCCGCGATGGGGATCCCCCACTCGGCGGCCAGGGCCACCGCCTTCTCGCGGGGGATGCCGTCGTCGCGGATCGGGGCCAGGATCGGCAGGTCGGGCGCGAGGACGCCGAACGACACCTCGAACCGCACCTGGTCGTTGCCCTTGCCGGTGCAGCCGTGCGCGATCACGTCGGCACCGACCTCGCGGGCCACCCGGACGACCTCGTCGGCGATCAGCGGACGAGCCAGGGAGGAGACCATCGGGTACCGGCCCTCGTACAGCCCGTTCGCGCGGATCGCCCTCGTCAGGAACTCGGCCGCGAACCGCTCGACCGCATCGACCACGCGCACCTCCACGGCCCCCGCGCGCTCCCCCCGCTCGCGGATCGCGCCGAAGTCCTCCTGCTGGCCCACGTCGACGGCCACGGCGACCACCTCGTACCCCTGCTCGCCGAGCCATCGGGTGGTCACCGAGGTGTCGAGCCCACCCGAGTACGCGAGGACCGCGCGTCGCATCCGTCCGTCTCCTTTCCCGCCCAGTTCGTGCCTCAGGGCTGCGTCTGCATCGTCCCCCGGAGGGTCCGCTCCACCGAGCGGGCCGCCACCCCGTCCGCCGGAACCACGAGGATCGTGTTGTCCCCGGCGATCGTGCCGGCGACGTCGGCCAGGTTGGCCCGGTCGATCGCCTCGGCCAGGGCGTTGGCGGCGCCCGGCGGCGTGCGGATCACGAGCAGCTGGTTGGCGCTCACGAACGAGAGCGCGAACTCCTGCAGGGCGCGCCGCAACAGGTTCATCGGGGCCGGCGTGTCCCCCTCGCCCGGCACGACGTACCGGACGCCGGCGTGGTCGTGCACGCGGGCCAGCCCGAGCTCCTCGATGTCGCGCGAGATCGTGGACTGCGTCGTGGGCAGGCCGAGGTGCCGCAGACGCGTCCGGATCTCCTCCTGGCTCGCGAGCCGCTCCCGCTCGACCAGCGACAGGATGGCCTGCTGGCGCTTGGCCTTGGTGGCGCCGGCATCGCCCCGGACCGGTGACCGGGGGCTCACGTGGCGGCCCCCGCCCCGATCCGCGCGAGCGCCCGCCCGAGCCCGGCCACCGCCTCGTCGATCTCCGCGGCCGTGACGACCAGGGGCGCCGAGGTCCGGACGACGTCGGGACCGGCCTCGGTGGCCAGCACGCCCTCGTCGAGCATCGCGAGCACGACGTCGTGCGCGAGCGGGCCGGCGAGCGCCACGCCGTTCAGGAGCCCCCGGCCCCGGACGTCGACCACCGCGGGGTCGCCGAGCTCGAGGACCCCCGCCCGGAACCGCTCCCCCTGGACCCGCGCGTTCCCGAGCAGCCCCTCCGTCTCGATCGTCTCGAGCACGGCGAGGGCGGCCGCGCACACGACCGGACCCCCGCCGAACGTGGACGCGTGCTCCCCCGGGCCGAACGCGAGCTCGGCCGTCGACACCGTGGCCCCGATCGGCAGGCCGCCGCCGAGCCCCTTGGCCAGCGTGACGACGTCCGGCACCACGCCGGCGTCCGAGATCGCGAGCCACGCTCCACACCGGCCCAGTCCCGACTGCACCTCGTCCGCCACCAGCAGCGCGCCACGCGCGTCGCACAGCTCGCGGACGCCGCGGAGGTACGAGCGGTCGAGCGGGTGGACCCCGCCCTCCCCCATCACCGGCTCGAGCAGCACGGCGGCGACGGTGTCGTCGAGCGCTCGATCCAGGGCCTCGAGCTCGCCCGGCGGCACGTGCACGAACCAATCGACCAGCGGCTCGAACGCCGCCCGCTTGGCCGGTTGCCCGGTGGCCGCGAGCGCGGCCACGGTGCGGCCGTGGAACGAGCCCTCGAGCGCCACGATCCGGGTCCGCCCCCTCGGGATCCCCCACCGCCGGACGAGCTTGAGCGCGGCCTCGTTGGCCTCGGCGCCGGAGTTGGAGAAGAAGGTCCGCGCGTCGGGGATCGGCAGCAGCTCGGCCAGCCGGCCCGCCAATGCCGCCTGGGGCTCGGTGGCGTAGAGGTTCGAGACCATGGCCAGCCGGTCGACCTGTGCGTGCACGGCCTCCCGCCACCGGGGATGGCCGTGGCCGAGGCTGGCCGCACCGATCGCCCCGGCGAAGTCGAGGAACGTCCGGCCCTCGTCGTCCACCACCCGGACCCCCTCGCCCCGGACCAGCGTGACGGGGTACCGAGCGTAGGTGGACATCACGGCTGCCTCGCCGGCCGGCGGCGTCATCGTGCGACCCCCACGTTCGGCGCCCGGACGCGCCCGGGATCGCCGGGCGAGGGCTCGGTCGCGAGCATCGTGCCGACGCCCTCGGGCGTGAACAGCTCCAGCACCAGGGCGTGCTCGACCCGTCCGTCCAGGAGGTGCACACGGGACACCCCACCCTTCACCGCCCGGACGGCGCTCTCGAGCTTGGGGATCATCCCGCCGTCCACCGCGCCTCCGGCGAGCAGGTCCAGCGCGTCCTCCACGCCGAGCTCCGAGAACAGGTCGCCGCCGGGGCCGAGAACGCCCGGGACGTCGTTCATGTAGACGAGCTTGTCGGCGCCCATCCCCACCGCGAGCTCGGCCGCCACCACGTCGGCGTTCACGTTGTAGGCCTGGCCGTCCTCGCCCCCCGCGATCGACGCCACCACGGGCACGAAGCCCCGCTCCATCAACGTCGCGGCGACGGCCGGCTCCACCCGGACGACCTCGCCGACCAGGCCCAGGTCCGGCGCCGAGCGCCGGCGGGCCACGACCAGCCCGCCGTCCACCCCGGACAGCCCGACCGCCGGCACACCGCCCGAGCGGAGGGTGCCGACCACCTCCGTGTTGAGCTTGCCGGCCAGCACCATCTTGGCCACGTCGAGCGTCGGCCCGTCCGTGACCCGGTGGCCGTCGACGAAGCGGGTCTCCAGCCCCAGCCGCCCCGAGATCTCGGTCACCTGCGGCCCGCCGCCGTGGACCACGAGCGGCTTGATCCCGACGTGCTGGAGCAGGGCGAGATCCTCGGCGAAGGATCGCGACAGCGGCGCGAGGTCCATCACCGCCCCCCCCACCTTGACCACGACCACCTTCCCCCGATGCTCCTGGATGAACGGCAGCGCCTCGAGCAGGACCCGAGCCTTGGCCACGGTGCGCTCGCGGACCTGCGACGGCGGCGAGGTCCGGCTCACGTCGTGTACTCCGCGTTGATCCGGACGTACTCGTAGGACAGGTCCACGCCGAGGGCGCGGCTCTCGCCGGG
>JBHGAT010000111.1:0-8424 GCA_041946645.1 Candidatus Velamenicoccus archaeovorus
GACCAGGTCCGGCTGGGTGACGTGGCCGACGTCCGCATCACCCCGGCCCCGACCGTGATCCGGCACGACGCGGTGCGGCGGTACGTGGACGTCCTGGCAGACGTGTCGGGTCGAGGCCTCGGTGCGGTGCTCGCCGACGTGAACCAGCGGCTGGACGAGGTGCGCTTCCCGCTCGAGTACCACGCCGAGGTGCAGGGGGAGGTCGCCGACGACCAGGCCGCCGGCCGTCGGGCCCTGGGGCTGGCCGCGGTGGCGGCGATCGTGGTGCTGTTCCTGCTGCAGACGGCGGTGGGGAGCTGGGTCGTCGCGGTGCTCGCATCCGGCACCATGGCGCTCTCGCTGGCCGGTTCGGCCCTGGCCATCTGGATCGCCGGCGGCACCGTGTCCCTGGGGGCGATCGGTGCGTTCTTCGCGGTGCTCGGCGTCTCCGCCCGGCAGGTCCTCGCCTTCGTCCGGCACTGCCGGGAGCTGGAGCGCGACGAGCACGAACCGTTCGGCCGCGACCTGGTCGTCCGGGCGGCGGGCGAGCGACTCCTGCCCACGCTGACCTCCGCGTCCACGATCGCCCTGGCGTTCGTGCCGCTCGTGGCGGCCGGGGGGATCGCCGGCCTGGAGACCCTCCACCCGATGAGCGTGGCGGTGATCGGGGGGCTCGTGACCTCGACGCTGCTGAGCCTGTTCGTCACGCCGACGCTGTACGCGCGCTTCGGCACCAGCGCGGCCGAGTCGACCGACGTCTCGGTCGACCGCCTGATCGACCTGACCCGGCACGAAGAGAAGGAACCGATCGGAGGAGGGAGCTAGATGCGCGTCCGTTGGCTGATCGTGGGCATCGTCTCCGTGGGGCTCCTGTCACCGGCCTGCCGGGAGCTCGCCGCCGAGGAGTCGACGCCGGAGCCTCCCGCCCAGCTCGAGGCGATCGAGGGCACGGATCGGGTCAGGGTCGTCCTGACCCCGCGCGCGGCCGAACGGATCGACCTGCAGACGGCCGTGGCCGAGCCCGCGCAGGGCGGCCGGTTCGTGGTGATCCCCTATGCGTCGATCTTCTACGGCCTGAACGGCGAGACGTCGACGTACACCAGCCCCCAGCCGCTGACCTTCGTCCGGGAGCTCGTCACGATCGACCACGTCGCAGGCGATGCAGCGTTCCTCTCGCATGGTCCGGACCCCGGGACCGCCGTCGTGACCGTGGGCGCCGCCGAGCTGTTCGGCGTCGAGTCCGGCATCGGAAGCTGAGCGGGAAGGGGCGCACGCGGCCATGATGCGGTGGATCGTCGCGACGAGCCTGAAGTTCCGGTTCATCGTCCTCGCGTTCGCCGCCGCGACCATGATCTTCGGCTTCGGGCAGCTCCGGAACATGCCGGTGGACGTGTTCCCCGAGTTCGCCCCGCCGCGCGTGGAGATCCAGACGCTGTCGTGGGGCCTGAACTCGGCTGAGGTCGAGTCCCTGATCACGGTGCCGCTCGAGGAGGCCCTGAACGGCGTGCCGGGCCTCGACGTGATCCGTTCCAAGTCGGTGCCGGACCTCTCCTCGATCGAGCTCCTGTTCGACCGGGGCACCGACCTCCTGGAAGCGCGTCAGGTCGTCTCCGAGCGTGTGGAGATGGTGACCCCGACCCTGCCCAGCTGGGCCAGCCCCCCGTTCATGATCCAGCCACTCTCCTCCACCAGCCGCGTGATGAAGATCGGTCTGACCTCGGACGAGCTCTCGCTGACCGAGCTCTCCCTCCTCGCGTACTGGGACATCCGAGCCCGACTCCTGCGGGTCCCCGGCGTGGCCAACGTCGCGATCTGGGGCGAGCGGCTCCCCCAGCGACACGTCGAGGTGGATCCGGAGCTCCTCGCGGAGCACGGGATCACGCTCAACCAGGTGATGCGGGCCACGGCCGACGCCCTCGACGCCGGGCTGCTCCGGTTCTCCGACGGGGCGGTGATCGGCACGGGCGGCGTGCTGGAGACGCCGAACCAGCGGCTCACGGTCCGCCACGTGCTGCCGATCCTCTCCCCGAGCGACCTGGCCAAGGTCGTGATCGACGACCGGGACCGGCGGCCCATCCTGCTGAAGGACGTCGCCACGGTCGTCGAGACGCAGCAGCCGCTGATCGGCGACGCCGTCATCAACGAGGGCCAAGGGCTCCTCCTCGTGGTGCAGAAGCTGCCCTGGGGCAACACGCTCGAAGTCACGAGGGGCGTGGAGGCGGCCCTCGACGAGCTCCGTCCGGGCCTGCGCGGTGTCCAGATCGACAGCACGATCTTCCGTCCGGCGACGTTCGTGGAGATGGCGATCGACAACCTGTCGCACTCGCTGCTGCTCGGCGTGCTGCTGATGGTGATCGTGCTTGGCCTCTTCCTGTTCGACTGGCGGAGCGCGGTGATCAGCGCGGTGACGATCCCACTGTCCCTCACCGCCGCGATGCTGGTGCTCTCCTGGCGAGGGGCCACCGTGAACACGATGGTCCTGGCCGGCTTGATCATCGCGCTCGGGGCCGTGGTGGACGACGCGATCGTCGACTGCGAGAACATCGTGCGTCGATTGCGGCTGCACCGCAAGGAGAGCGACGACCGCTCGCTGGCGACCAGCGCGAAGATCGTCTTCGAAGCGTCGCTCGAGGTCCGCGGCGCGGTCGTGTATGCCTCGATGATCGAAGCCCTCGCGCTGCTCCCGATCTTCTTCCTCGAGGGCCTGACCGGCTCGTTCTTCCGCCCCCTCGCCTTCTCCTACGCCCTGGCCGTCGTGGTCTCGACGGTGATCGCCCTCATCTGGACGCCGGCGATGGCGCTGCTGCTCCTGCGCAAGGCCCCGCTCGAGCGGCGAGAGTCCCCGGTCGTCCGGTGGGCGCAGCGAGGCTACGACCGGCTCCTGAAGCCTATCGTCCGGTCGCCGAGGCCGGGCTATGCGGCGGTGGCCGTCCTGCTGGCCGCCGGTCTCGTGACCGTGCCCCAGCTCGGGGAGTCGCTGCTTCCCGACTTCAAGGAACGCGACTTCCTGATGCACTGGCTGACCCCGCCGACCACCTCGCTGCAGGAAGAGGTCCGGATCTCCACCCTGGCCGATCGGGAGCTCCTCTCGATCCCCGGCGTCCGCAACGCCGGGTCGCACATCGGACAGGCCATGCTCGCCGACGAGGTCTACGGCGTGTACTTCGGCGAGAACTGGATCAGCATCGACCCCTCGGTCGACTACGACGAGACCGTGGCACGCATCAAACGCGTGGTGAACGGCTACCCGGGACTGTACCGAGACGTGCTGACCTACCTCCGCGAGCGGATCAAGGAGGTCCTGACCGGGGCCTCGGAGACGATCGTGGTCCGCATCTTCGGTCCGGACCTCGAGGTCCTCCGGGGCGAGGCGGCGGAGATCCAGGAGCTGCTCGCCGGCATCGACGGGGTGGTGGACGCCCATGTGGAGCTGGACGTCGACATCCCGCAGACCCAGGTAGCCGTGGACCTGGCCGCGGCCAAGCGGTATGGGCTGAAGCCCGGAGACGTGCGACGGGCGATGGCGGCCATGCTGGCGAGCGAAGAGGTCGGGGACATCTTCGTCGACAACAAGGCCTACGACGTCCACGTCTGGACGACGCCGACCTCGCGGGACAGCGTCGAGGACATCATGACCCTCCCGATCGACGTCCCCGGTGGAGGGCGGGTCCGGGTGGGCGACGTCGCCACGGTCAGCATGCGGCCGGTGCCCAACGCGATCCACCACGAGGCCCAATCGCGGATCCTCGACGTCGGGGCCAACGTGGATGGGACCCGTGACCTCGGATCGATCGTGAAGGAGTTCGGGGACCGCCTGGAGGAGGTACGGTTCCCCCTCGGCTACCATGCCGAGCTGCTCGGCGAGTTCACGGAGCGCCAGGCGGCCCAGCGACGGCTGTTCGGCTTCGCGATCATCACGGTGATCGGGATCTTCCTGATCTTGATGATGTCCCTGGGGAACGCACGGTTGGCGACCCTGGCCTTCGTGACGATGCCGATGGCGATGGTGGGGGGCGTGCTGGCCACCTTCTTCGGCGGCGGGATCGTCTCGCTCGGCTCCCTGGTGGGGTTCTTCACCGTGCTGGGCATCGTGGCCCGCAACGGCATCATGATGGTCAGCCACTACCAGTACCTCGAGCAGGTCGAGGGCGAAGCCTTCGGCCCCGAGCTCGTCGCTCGAGGGTCGCGCGAGCGGCTGGCGCCCATCCTCATGACCGCGTTGACGACCGGCCTCGCGCTGGTGCCGCTGGTCGTGACCGGCAACATCCCCGGTCAGGAGATCGAGTACCCGATGGCCTTCGTCATCCTGGGCGGGCTGGTCACCTCCACGCTCCTGAACCTGTTCGTGGTGCCCTCCCTGTACCTGCGGTTCGCCGAGCGCGGGCGGCCGGTCCCTCCGCCGCCCCCGATGCCGGCTCCCCCTGCCGCGTGAGGGGATCTACGGCGCGGACGCCTTGATGCGGCAGGACGGGATGGCCGAGACTAGCGCTCGCAACGAGGGAGGGGGGTTCCATGGGACGGCTCCGTGTGGGCTTGGCGGTGGTCGCTTCATCGTTGGTGCTGACCTTCGCCGTGTCGAGCACCGTCGCGCACAGCGGGCCCGGGTCGGGCGGACCGAACGTCGGACCGGCCGCCCCGCCCTTCCCCACCGACGGCAACGGGTTCGACCCGGCGAACTTCGGACCCGACTCCATCGTCGTCGATAACCGGTTCCTGCCCCTGGTCCCCGGGACGCGGTTCGTCTACCGCGGCTCCTCGCTGGACGACGAGGGCAACCGGATCTCGCACAGCGTGGTGTTCACGGTCACGGACCTCACCAAGGAGATCGCCGGGGTCCGGACGATCGTGGGATGGGACCGCGACTTCAGCCGGGGGGAGCTCGAGGAGGAGGAGCTGATCTTCCTGGCGCAGGACGCCGAGGGCAACGTCTGGCACCTCGGCCAGTACCCGGAGCATTACAGCGAGGGCCAGTTCGAGGGCGCGGCGCCGTTCCTCGTCGGCTACCTCGAGGGCGCCAAGGCCGGCATCATGATGCAGGCCGATCCGCGTCTGGACACACCCGCCTATCCGGAGGGCTACGCCCCGCCGCCGTACTTCTGGGACGACCATGCCCGGGTCTACCGGAAGGGCCAGCACACGTGCGTCCCGGCCGGCTGCTACGACCAGGTGCTGGTGACCGAGGAGTTCGAGCCCACCAAGCCCGGCGCCTTCCAGCTCAAGTTCTACGCGCCGCACGTCGGCTACGTCCGCGTGGGGTGGCGCGGGAAGAACGAGGACGAGCGGGAGGTGCTCGTCCTGGTGGAGATCCGCCAGCTCGACGCCGCGGCCATGGAGCGGGTCCGGGCTCGGGCGTACGCCATGGAGGCACGGGCGAACGTGTACGGGCTCACCGCGCCGCTCGAGCCGGCGCCACCATCGGGATGAGCAACGAGCCCTGGGTCTTCCGGCTCCCGCCCTACCCGACCTTCTTGAGCGGGGCGTAGGCGAGCAGCAGCCGCTTCTGACCGACGTCCTCGAAGACCACCGTGGCCTCGGCGTCGGAGCCCCGGCCCGAGACCGAGAGCACGACCCCCTCGCCCCACCGGTCGTGCAGGACGGTGTCGCCCGCCGCGACCTCCACCGGTGGGCGCCTGCCCGTGGTCACCGCCTCCCGGATCGGTGAGCCGCTGCCGCCGATCACCCGACCGCCCTCGTCCTCCTCCTCGATCGTTCGCAGGAGCTCGCTGGGGATCTCCGACAGGAACCGGGACGGAGGGTTGTACGACGTGGTGCCGAACAGCGACCGGCTCCACGCGTGGGTGAGGTACAGGCGCTCCTTGGCCCGGGTGATCCCCACGTAGGCGAGCCGGCGCTCCTCCTCCAGCTGCGAGGGATCGCCCATCGAGCGGTAGTGGGGGAACACCCCGTCCTCCATCCCGATCACGAACACGACCGGGAACTCGAGGCCCTTGGCGTTGTGGAGCGTCATCAGGGTGACGCTGCCGGACTCCTCGTCGTACTCGTCCTGCTCCGACACCAGGGCCACCTGCTCGAGGAAGCCGGGGAGCCCCTCGTCGGGGAACCGGTCCTCGTACTCCGCGGCCACGCCCCCCAGCTCGCGGAGGTTCTCGATCCGACCCTCCGACTCGATCGTCCGGTCGGTCTCCAGCTCGAGCAGGTACCCGGACTCGGTGGCGGCCGCCTCGACCATCCGGGCCGGGCCGGCGTAGAAGCGGACGCCGCCGACGACCCGGTACGGGAGGCCGGCCCGCATGAACACGTCCTCGAGCACCCGGCTCTGCGCGTTGGTCCGGTAGAAGATCGCGATGTCCGAGTACCGGTACGTCTCCTCATCGACCAGCCGGTGGGTCTCCTCGGCCACGAACAGGGCTTCCTCGTGCTCGTTGTCGGCCCGGTACCGGACCGCGAGCTCACCCCCGGCGATCTGCGTCCACAGGCTCTTGGGCTTGCGCTGCACGTTGTGCTCGATCAGCGCGTTGGCCACGGCCAGGATGCTCTGCGTGGAGCGGTAGTTCTGCTCCATCAGGAACACGGCGGCATCGGGATAGTCGTGCTCGAAGTCGAGGAGGTTCTGGATCGTGGCCCCGCGCCAGGAGTACACGCCCTGGTCGGCGTCGCCGACCACGCAGATGTTGCGGTACTTGGCGGCCAGGAGGTTGGCCAGCTGGTACTGGGCGCGGTTGGTGTCCTGGTACTCGTCGATCAGCAGGTACCGGAACCACTCCTGGTAGTGCTCGAGCACCTCGGGGTGCTGCCGGAACAGCCGCACGGCTTCGGTGATCAGGTCGTCGAAGTCCAGCGCTCCGGCCGCCAGCTTGCGCTCCTCGTACGCCACGTAGACCCGGGCCACCGTCTGCTCGTAGACGTTGCCGGCGGCGGCCTCGAACTCGCGGGCGGACAGCACGTGGTCCTTGGCCTCGCCGATCGCGGCCGCCATGGCCCGCGGCGGGAACCGTTTGTGGTCGATGTCGAGCGCCCGGAGCACCTGGCTCAGCAGCCGCTCCGTGTCGCCCTCGTCGTAGATCGTGAAGCTCGGCGGCAGGCCGAGGTGCTCGTGCTCGCGGCGGAGGATGCGGGCGCACGCGGAGTGGAACGTGAGGATCCACATGCCCCGAGCGATCCGCTGGCCGAGCAGGCCCCCCACACGATCGGCCATCTCGCGGGCCGCCTTGTTGGTGAACGTGATTGCCAGGATCGCGTACGGGCTGACCCCCCGCTCGCGGATCAGGTACGCGATCCGGTGGGTGAGCGCCCGGGTCTTGCCCGAGCCGGCCCCCGCCACGATCAGGACCGGGCCCTCGGTATGCAGGACGGCTTCCCGCTGTACCGGGTTCAGGGGCTCCAGGAGCGAGGTCTCATCGGACACGGAGCGATTGTAGGGACTGGGCCGGACCGTTCGGCCGGCCGACCTAGGTCCCGCGGTCCGCACGGCCGACCACCGGCCGACGACCGGGGTCGGCCGAGATGCCACACTGGTACCCATGCGCCGGCGAGGACGGATCCTGTTCGCGGCCGGGGTGCTGCTGATCGGAGCAGCGCTCGGCATCGGCGGCTACCTGGCCTGGCAGCTATGGGGCACCGGGCTCACCACGCAACGCCTGCAGGCCGAGCTCCGCCGGGGCTTCGAGAAGAAGATCGACACGAGGTCCCCGAAGGCGGCTCCGGCCCGGGTGGTCCAAGTCCCCGGCGGGGCCGTGGCCATCCTGGAGATCCCCCGGATCGGCCTCGACATGGTGGTCGTGGAAGGCACCTCCACCGAGGACCTCAAGAAGGGGCCGGGCCACTACTCCGACACGGCCTATCCCTGGCAGGACCACGGCCGGGTGGGCATCGCCGGACACCGGACCACCTACCTCCATCCCTTCTACGACCTCGACCGGATGCGGCCCGGCGACCCCATCGTCCTGCGGACCGAGTACGGCACCTACCGGTACCGGGTGACCCGGGTGTTCATCACGACCCCCGACGACGGTTCGGTGCTGGACCAGACCGCCAGGCCCACCCTGGTCCTGACCACCTGCAACCCGCGCTACTCGGCGGCCGAGCGGCTGATCGTGGACGCGGTCCGGGTGTGAGCGAAGCAGCCGAGCTCGCCCGGCCACAGGTCGACGACCCGCCTGCGGCAACGCACGAAGGATCGAACCTACCGCCGACGCCGGTCGGCGGGCAGCCGGCCCTGAGCCTCCCCACCTTCGCGGGTACGCCTCGACGGGCGGAGAGCGCTAGGCTCGGACGGTGCCGAACGTCGGTCCCGATCCGGGAGGAGCGGCGACCTTCCGCGCCTTCTCCCACGTGTTCTCGATCAGGTGTGATGATCCCCGTCTGCAGGCATACGTGACGGAGGCCTTGCGCCGCTTCCGGGAGGCCCCGGAGCGCCCCAGGACCCGCTACGAGGTGCTCGATCTCGGTCCGGGCGAGCCGGGGAGCCGCTACCGCCTGCTGATC
>JBHGAT010000112.1:0-6152 GCA_041946645.1 Candidatus Velamenicoccus archaeovorus
GAGCGGCCGCTTCCCCTCCGCGATGGCGAGCGCCCGTTGCAGCGCAAGGACGGACCGCATCTGATTGAACAGGTCGCTCGGCACGTTGGTCTCGACGTCCACGCTCAGGCTGGGACGGAGGCCCCGGTCGAGGAACTTCTGGATCGGCGGCATCCCGTGACCCATCATCATCTCCACCGGCGACGCGAGCGAGACCGTCCCGCCCGTGTCGACGATCATCTGGATCTCGGTGTCGTTCAGCGTGGTGCAGTGGATGTACGTGGTGTCGGGGCCCAGCAGCCCCGCCTCCCCCATCTCCTGCACCTTCCCGTCCTGGCCGTACGACCCCACGCCCACGTGCGTCGTGATCCGGGCACCGGCCTCGCGGGCCAGCTTCCAGTGGTCCCGGCTCACCTCGAAGTCGGTGAACTCCGGACCGGGTGCGGCCAGGGCCAGCGTGAGCTTCTGGTCCGTGCTCGAGAAGTGCTCGGTGGCCGCGCGCACGAACCAGCTCGGCTGCCGCTCCTCCCACTTGCCCCACCACGGGAACCCGTACGCGAACACCGCGCGCAGGCCGGAGTCCCTGAGGGCCTGGATCACCGCATCCGTGTGGGCCGGCGAGCCCTGGATGTGCGACCAGTCGAGCAGCGTGGTGACGCCCGCGTCGATCGCCCCCAGCGCCGATAGCAGGTCGCCGATGTACGCGTCCTCGGGTCGGAACGCCGGCGCCAGCCGGTGCAGGACGAACGTGATGTAGCTGGACCGGCCCTCCAAGGGCACGTCGGTGCCGATGTTGCGCAGCAAGCCCTCCCAGATGTGCCGGTGCGAGTCGACGAACCCCGGCATCACGATCGTGCCGGCGGCGTCGATCACCTCGGCGCCGTCGAGCTCGATCCCCGGACGGACCTCCATGATCCGGTCGCCCTCCACCAGCACGTCGGCGCTGGCGAAGTCGCCCACGTTGGGATCCAGGGAGAGGACCGTGCCGCCGCGGATCAGGATCCGCCCCACCGGCGCCGCGCCGAAGTCGGGACGGCCCGGGTAGAGCTGCGGGATCTCGACGGCCCTGGGCGGCCGGCTGCCGATCACGAGGCGCCGGACCCGCTTGTGGTTCCGCTTGACCAGCTCCTTCAGGTCGCCGACCTGGAACAGGACGATCCCCAGCAGCACCAGCACGCCGATGATGACCAGGCCGTGCTCGGCGCTCAGCCCGAGGAACGGGAGCGCGCTGATGATCAGCGCCAGCAGCACTGAGGCCACCGTCGTCCCCAGGAACGTGGCCCGGCCGCCCGTCAGCGCCGCGCCGCCCAGCACCGCCGCCGTGATGCTGTTGAGCGCGTAACTGTCGCCGATCTGGGCGTTGCCGATCCCGGAGCGCGTCATCACCGCGAAGGCCGCGAGCGTGGCGAACAGCGCCGAGAGCACCAGCGCCCTGGCCCGGACGAACGTCGTGCGCATCCCGTTGCGCTTGGCCGAGCGCTCGTCGAACCCCACGGCGCGCAGCGCGAGCCCCGAGCCGGTCGCGTGAAGCCAGTGGTCGAGCAGGCCCGCCCCCACCACCACGACGAGGAACGCGATCGGGATCGGCCCGATCCCCTTGCCGATCCACGACGTGAAGCTCCGGTCGATCACGCCGCCCGGGGTCTCCCGCAGGGTGAGCGAGATCCCGTTCAGGATGCTCAGCGTGGCCAGCGTGGCGATGATCGAGGGGATCTTGAGCCCCAGCACGAGGACCGCGTTGACCGAGCCGAGGGCCACCCCGCTCAGGAAGATCACCCCCACCCCCAGCAGGATCTGACCCGTCGTCGCGTCGGAGGGGATCAGGTAGGAGGCCACGACCACCCCCAGGGTGACCATCGCCCCGATCGACAGGTCCAGGTGGCCGACCAGCAGCGCATGCGTCTGTCCCATCGCCGCGAGGGCCAGCGGGACGGCCAGGACCAGGATGCTGGTGACGTTGGCCCGGTTGATGAAGCCGGGGAACCGGGACGAGGTGTACAGCGCGACCGCCAGGATCAGCAGGGACTGCAGGACCACCGGCATCCACAGCCGGAACCGGACGATCTTGCGCCACTCGTTGACGTCGCGGGCGTCCCGCAGGACCTTGCGGACGGCCCGTCGGGCCGCGTCGACCCGGGTGCTCACCCGGCGCCCCCACGGGAGGGGGCCTTCGGCATGGCGGCGCCCAGGGGCGATCGGCTGGCCCGGGACATCCCGGGTCCGCGCACGATGGCCTCCACGATGCGGAGCTCGTCGAGCTCGTCGCCCGGGATCTCCTCGACGACCTGCCCGCGGGACATGACCAGCACGCGATCGCAGAGCCCGGCCAGCTCGAGCGGGTCGCTCGACTTGACCAGCACCGTGGTGCCGGCGTCGGCCCGCGAGCGGAGGGCCTCGTAGATGTCGAAGCGCGAGCCCACGTCGACGCCCTGGGTCGGCTCGTAGGCGAGGATCACGGCGGGCTCGCGGAGGAACGAGCGCGACACCGAGACCTTCTGCTGGTTGCCGCCCGAGAGGAACTGGACCGGCTGCTCGAGCGACGGCGTGCGGATCTTCAGCCGCTCGACCAGGTCCTTCACCGTCCGGCGCTCCCTCCTCCTGCGGAGGAACCCGAGCCGGCCGAACCGACGGAGCGACTGGACGGTCGCGTTGACCCGGACGCCGAGCACGGGCATCAGCGCCTCGACCTTGCGGTCTCCCGGCAGCAGCATGATCCCCGCCTTCACGGCTTCGTGCGTGGTGATCAGCATCAGCTCCTTGCCGTCGCACACGACGCGACCCGCACGCGGCGGCTGGCGCCCGGCCAGGCAGTCGAAGAGCTGGGGCTGGCCGTTGCCCTCGGCCCCGGCCACCCCGACGATCTCGCCCCGCTCGAGCGTGAAGGTCACCGGCCCGAACGACTGGCCCTGCAGCCCGTCCACGACCAGCACCTCGCGGCGCTCTCGGCGCTCGGCCGGCGGCGGGAACGCGGCCTCGAACGGGCGGCCCACGATCAGGTCCACCAGCTCCGCTTCGGTGACCACCCGGGCGTCGAAGGTCCCCTGGCTCCGGCCGTCCCGGAGCACCGTGACCCGGTCGGCGATCTCCAGGACCTCGGGGAGCCGGTGGCTCACGTACACCACACCGACGCCCCGGTCGCGGCAGGCGGCGATGGTCCGGTGGAGGGCCTCCACCTCGTGGGGTCCGAGCGCCGTGGTGGGCTCGTCGAGCAGCAGCACGGACGGGTCCGTGACCAGCGCCTTGGCCACCTCGAACAACTGCCGGTCCGACAGCGTGAGGGAGCCGGCAGGGGCGTCCGGGAACAGCTCCACGTCCAGGTCGAACTCGGCCAGCAGCCGCCGGGCCCACCTCTTCCGGCGCCAGTAGGGGGGGCGCCGGTCGGGCCGGGCGGCCAGGTACAGGTTGTTCTTGACCGGCTGGGCCTGGATCAGCGACGTTTCCTGGTAGGCCATGGCCAAACCGAGCCTGCGGGCGTCGGCGGGCGAGTCGCGGCGCAGCCGCTTCCCTCCGATCAGGACCGTCCCCCGATCGGGCTCCACGGAGCCGCTGGCGATCCCGAGGAGGGTCGACTTGCCGGAGCCGTTCTCGCCGACGACGGCGTGCACCTCGCCGGCACGGCAGTCGAAGCTGACGTCGGTCAGCGCCCGGACCGCCCCGAACTGCCGGGACACGCCCCGCAGCTCGAGGACCACGTCCCCGGCCGCCGACCCTCCTCCGTGATCGCCGTCGTTCATCCGTTCGGGTACATGAGCGCGAGGACGTCGTCCGGGACCAGCGAGGTGCCCGACACCGTCGGCGTCACCCGGTCCGCGTGACAGTCCTCCGCCGTCACCTCACGCATCACGTGTGGGACGACGATCTCACCGGGGATGTCCGCACCCTTCAGGTACATCATCGAGGCGGTCACGGCCACCCGCGACTGGAAGTTGCCGCCCGCCGAGTACCAGATGTCGAAGTTGGGATCGTCCATCTTCTTCCAGGTGCAGAACAGCGTCTGCTCGTCCGTGCGCAGCGCGACGGTGAGCTTGTCCAGCGGGATGCCCAGCTTGTCGTACGCCTTCAACGCGGTGTCGAGGCCGTCCGCGTACTCGTAGGCGTAGCCCGCGATGTCCGGGTCGGTCGACAGCCAGCCCTGGACCACCTGGAGGGCGACGTCGTTCGACCAGTAGGTGTCGGCCGGCCCGAGGGTCCGGATCGAGGGATCCAGGGACTTCAGGAAGCACTGCTCCCACCCCAGCGACAGCGCGTTGCCCGGCGTACCGCCGAGCACCCCCACGGTGCCGGAGCCCACGCCGTCGTTGATCACCTGGGCGAAGCTGTCCCCCAGCGCGCACAGGTCCTCCCCGACCACGCTGACGTAGTCCTCGCCCGGGGTGAGCGCCCCCTCCTGCCCGGGGAGCCCGACCCATCCTGCCGAGTAGGTGATGTACGGGATCCCGGCGGCCTTGGCCTCGAGGATCGCGTCGGCGATGTTCGTGCCCTGGTCGGGGTAGCCGATGATGAAGTCCACCCCGGCCTGGATCAGGAACCGGATGTCGCCCGCCGCCACGGCGGGGTCGGGGTCCCACTTGGCGTCGCGGAAGAGGATCTTGCCGATCTCCGGATAGGTGAGCGCCTGCAGGATGGCCTCCATGCGGGTCACCTGACGCCAGACGTTCAGCCCCCCGCCGTCGGCGTACCCCATCACGATGTCGCCGCCGGTGCCGGTGTCGCACTCGGTCGCGCTCCAGCACTCCATGGCCTTGTCGATGGTGGCCTGGTCGAGGTCCTGGTCCGCCCGCGCGATCGAGGCCAGGACGATGTCGGGCACGTCTGTGACCGGCCCCATGGCCTTCTCGACCAGCGCCGGATCCGCGTCGGTGCTCTCGCCGTACTGCGCGAGCGGCCCGCTGCCGGTGGTCTCCGTCCCTCCCCCGCCGGCGGAGCCGGACGGGGTGGCCTCGCCGCCGTTGCCACCGCAGGCCACCGCCACCACGAGGAACACGGCGATGGCCGCCACGATCTTGATCCGTTGCATGCTCCTCCTCCCCTGCATCGACTGCCCCCGTACCGGATCGGTCGGACCCGTCACATACGTGCCCCCCCTTCTCACGTGGTGTCGCCGCCGGCGCCGATCGTCCGCCGCGGCGCGCGGGCCGGTCGCCGCCGCTCCCGGAGCACGTGTTCGACGCCCTTGATGATCCGGTCGCCCGAGACCAGCATGCCCCCCACGATGACCAGCCCGAAGACGACGAACTGCAGGGCCGTGGGCAGGCCCATCACCCGCATCATCTGGTTGAGCCCGGCCAGGAAGAACGCGGCCGCCCACGTGGACAGCGGGCTGGCCAGCCCGCCGGTGAGCGAGGCCCCACCGATCACCACGGCCGCGATCGGGCCGAGCAGGTAGGGTGCGCCGATCGTGATGCTCAGCGTCCCCAGGAACGCCGCGAGGAGGATCCCGGCCACCGCGTAGAGCACCGCGGCCACCACGTAGGCGGCCACCTGGTTGAGGTTCACGCGGAGCCCGGCGATCCACGCCGCGGTGGGGTTGGCCCCCACCACCTGGAACCTCCGGCCCCACGAGGTGAGCCGGAAGAACACGATCATGAGCAGCGTGACGGCGACCCCGATCCAGAACGTCCGGGTCACGCCCAGGAACCGTGCCGAGGTCCATGCCGAGAGCCCCTCGGGCACGGGGGTCTGGATCGCGACGCTCGTGTAGTAGCGGTCGGCCAGCCCGGTCACGATCTGTCCGACCGCCAGCGTGACGATCAGCGCGTTCAGCCCGAGGCCGCCGATCAAGATCCCGTTGACCAGCCCCACCAGCGCCGACAGGAGAACGGCGATGCCGATCGCCGTCCACATCCGGTCGTCCGAGGCGTGCCCCACCCCCACCGTGACCACCGCCGCGAGGGTGAACGTTCCGGGGACGCTGAGGTCGATGCCCCCGGTCATGATCACGAGCATCTGGCCCAGCGCCGCGATGGCCAGGAACGTGCCGAACGGCGCGATGGCCCGCAGGCCGGGACCGCGCAGCGTCGCCGGCGCCCAGATCGCGGCCACCGCGACCAGGAGCGCGATCGCGACGTAGACCGGCAGGTAACGCGAGGCCACCACGAACGACGTGACGGCGGAGGAGGGGACCCGCCGCTCGCTCATGCCGGGCCCCCCGGCGCCGCGCTCATCACCGGGCC